>JAJLLM010000063.1:0-22360 GCA_033837965.1 Pseudazoarcus pumilus | reverse complement strand
GCGCGGTGCGTGTCGCCGCCCGAGACGGCGCGCGAATCGGTGATGCGGAAGGCGTTGCCGGTAGCCTCGCGGATGGCGCGTTCGACGCGCGTGAGCGTGCCGAGCGCGTTCATGGCCTCAGCCCTGCAGACGCGCGCGGGCGGCGGCGATGGCGCGGCGCACCTGCTCCGGCGCGGTGCCGCCGATGTGCTTGCGCGAGGCCAGCGAGCCTTCGACGGTGAGCACGGAGAAGACGTCATCACCGAGTCGATCCACCGCGCCCGGCACGTGGGCCATGGCAATGCGCAGCTCGTCGAGCGTGCACTCGGGCAGGTCGCAGCCCTTGATTTCGGCCGCGCGCACGGCCAGTGCCACGGCTTCGTGCGCGTCGCGGAAGGGCAGGCCCTTCTTGACGAGGTAGTCGGCCAGATCGGTGGCGGTGGCGAAGCCCTGCGTCAGCGCGCTCTTCATCGCTTCCGGCTTCACGCGGATGCCGGTGACCATGTCGGCGTAGATGCGCAGCGTGTCGATCACCGTATCGGCGGTGTCGAACAGCGGCTCCTTGTCTTCCTGGTTGTCCTTGTTGTACGCCAGCGGCTGGCCTTTCATGAGGGTCAGCAGGGCGATCAGGTTGCCGTTGGTGCGGCCGGTCTTGCCGCGCACCAGCTCGGGTACGTCGGGGTTCTTCTTCTGCGGCATGATCGAGCTGCCGGTGCAGAAGCGGTCGGCCAGATCGATAAAGCCCACGCGCGGGCTCATCCACACGATCAGTTCTTCCGACAGGCGCGACAGGTGCGTCATCAGCAAAGCAGAAGCCGCGCAGAATTCGATGGCGAAATCGCGGTCGCTGACGGCGTCCAGGCTGTTGTAGCAGACCTCGTCAAAGCCCAGCTCGCGCGCGACGAATTCGCGGTCGATGGGGTAGCTGGTGCCGGCCAGTGCGGCGCTGCCCAGCGGCAGGCGGTTGGTGCGTTTGCGGCAGTCGGCAAAGCGCTCGGCGTCGCGGCGCAGCATCTCGTGATAGGCCATCAGGTGGTGGCCGAAGGTCACGGGCTGGGCGACCTGCAGGTGCGTGAAGCCGGGCAGGGCGGTGTCGGCGTGGGCCTCGGCCACGTCGAGCAGGTTGCGCTGGAATTCGGTGATCAGGCCGAGGAGGTTGTCGATGGCGTCGCGCAGCCACAGGCGGATGTCGGTGGCCACTTGGTCGTTGCGGCTGCGGCCGGTGTGCAGGCGCTTGCCGGCGTCCCCCACCAGCGCGGTCAGGCGCTTCTCGATGTTCAGGTGCACGTCCTCGTCGTCGAGGTTCCACGCGAATTCGCCGCGCTCGATTTCGCCGGCAATCTGCGCCAGACCGCGTTCGATGTCGGCCAGATCCTGCGCAGCGATGATGCCCTGACGGGCCAGCATCTTCGCGTGGGCGAGCGATCCGCGGATGTCCTGCGCGGCCATGCGCTGGTCGAAGAACACCGAGGCGGTGTAACGCTTGACCAGATCGGAGACGGGTTCGGAAAAACGCCCGGACCAGGCCTTGGGGGCTTGTGCGGAAGTGTCTGTCATAATGGACGCGGCTTGCGGGTTGGGGCGCCGACCGAACGGCGCCGGACGGCGGGGGGCAAAAAAAGCGTGCAAAGTATAAAGCAAAAGCCGGTCAGACCCCTGCCGCGCCGCCATCTGCCCGACTTCCGCAACCTCGGCGTGGTGCTGCGTGTGCTGCTGCTGGTGAATGTGCTGGCGCTGCTCACGGCGCTGGTCGGCGAGCCCGATGTGCGTGCGCTGGGCGAGGCCTTCCTGCTCATGCTCGGCCGTGTTCAATTGCCCCTGTTCGTCGTGGTATTGCTGCTGTTTTCCGCTTCTCCGCTGCTCGCTCGCCTGCCGTACCGCGTCGGCGCCGGGCTCTTGCTGGTGGCTTCTGCGCTGGCCGCGCTGGTGATCTTCCCCCTGCTGGCCGGATCGGGCGAGCATTCCTGGCGCTGGGTGCTGTGGGCGCTGGGTGCAGCGCTGGTGGCGCTGCTCTATTTCGATCATCTCGCACGCCGCCTCACCCCTTCGGTAGTGGAAGCACGGCTGATGGCGCTGAGTGCGCGCATCCGGCCGCATTTCCTGTTCAATGCCCTCAACGGCGTACTGGGCGTGATCCGCTCCGATCCGCGCCGCGCCGAACGTGCGCTGGAGGAGCTGGCCGAGCTGTTTCGTGTGCTGATGCGCGAGAACCGTGAGCTGGTCGCGCTGGGTGACGAGATCACGCTGTGTCGCCGCTACCTCGACATCGAATCGCTGCGCCTGGGCGAGCGTCTGGTGGTGCGCTGGGAGATCGAGCCGGGCAGCGAGGACGTGCGGGTGCCGCCGCTGATGGTGCAGCCCTTGCTGGAGAACGCCATCTATCACGGCATCGAGCCGCTGGCCGAGCCGGGCGAGGTGCGTGTGAGCGTGGCGCGCAGTGGTTCCGAACTGGTCATCGAGGTCGGCAACCCGGTGGCGCCCAAGGCGCAGCCGCACGCCGGCAATCGGATGGCACTCGACAACATCCGCGAGCGTCTGCTGCTGTTCTTCGATCTGGAGGCGCGGCTCGACAGCGCGAGCGAGGACGGGCGTTACCGTGTCACCATTCGCTTGCCTTTCCGGAGGAATCCCCATGCAGGCCATGACCCCGTTGCGGGTGTTGATCGCGGATGACGAGGCGCCGGCGCGCAGCCGGCTGCGCGACCTGCTTGGCGACATCGCGGCCGAGCAGCCCAACGAGATCGTCGGCGTGGCCGCCAACGGCGTCGAGGCCTTGCGCCTGCTCGATGTGCAGCCGGCCGACGTGGTGCTGGCCGATGTGCGCATGCCGGCCATGGACGGCGTGGAGTTCGCCCGTCAGGCCGCTCGACTGGCACATCCGCCGCGTGTGATCTTCACCACCGCCTATGACGACTACGCGGTGGAGGCGTTTGAACTGGCGGCGACCGATTACCTCGTCAAGCCGGTGCGGGCCGAGCGGCTGGCGCAATCGCTGGCGCGCGTGCGCAGCGTGCTCGAGCGCGGTGCGGGCGTGCCGCGGCAGAACTTCAGCGTGACCGAGCGGGGGCGCATCCTGCTGCTGCCGGTGGCGGAGGTGCTGGTGTTGCGCGCGGAGCTGAAATACGTCACCGCGATCACGGTCGAGCGCGAGTACGTGCTGGACGAATCGCTGGTGCACATCGAGGAGGAGTTTCCGTTGCGCTTCCTGCGTGTGCACCGCAACTGTCTGGTGGCGCGCGATGCGGTGGCCGGCGTGGAGCGCGGCGGGGAAGAAGGCGGTGAGGCGCACTGGGACATCGTCGTGCGCGGGCTGGACGAGCGTCTGCCGGTGAGTCGCCGGCAATGGCCGGCGGTGAAGCAGGCGCTGCGGCTGTAGCGCATGCGGTGGCGGCATGAAAAAAGGGCATCCCACGGCCGGGATGCCCTTTTCCGTTCCGCCAGCGCGGTGGCTCAGCCGCTGTTGCGCAGGCCGGCCGCGACGCCGTTGATCGACAGATGGATGCCCAGCCGGATGCGCTCGTCCTCGGGGTTCTCGCGGTAGCGCCGCAGCATCTCGATCTGCACGTGGTTGAGCGGGTCGAGATACGGGAAGCGGTTGCGGATCGAGCGCTTGAGCAGCGGGTTGCCGTCGAGCAGTTCTTCCTGCTCGGTGATCGCCAGCAGCATCTTGACCGTCTCGTGCCATTCGGCCTGGATGCGGCCGAAGATGGCGTCACGCAGTTCCACGTCCTTGACCAGCCCGGCGTAGCGCGAGGCGATGGCCAGATCGGTCTTGGACAGCACCATGTCCATGTTCGACAGCAGCGAGGCGAAGAACGACCACTCGCGGTTCATCTGGCGCAGACGCTCCAGACCGTCCTCGGGGTGAGCTTCGACGAACTTGCGCGCGGCGGTGCCGAAGCCGTACCAGCCCGGCAGCATGAGGCGGCACTGCGACCAGCTGAACACCCACGGAATCGCGCGCAGGTCCTCGATGCGCTGACCCTTCTTGCGCGAGGCCGGGCGCGAACCGATGTTGAGCTCGGAGATTTCCGAGATCACGGTGGATTCCCAGAAGTACTTCTCGAAGCCCTCGGTTTCATAGACCAGCCCGCGGTAGGCCGCGAAGGCCTCGTCGGACAGCGTCTGCATGGTGTCGAGGAACTCGGTGCGCGGTGCCGGTGCGGTACCGGACAGCAGCGAGGCCTCCATGGTCGCGGCCACGATGACTTCGAGGTTGCGGAAGCCGACCTCGGGGTTGTCGTATTTGGCGGCAATGACTTCGCCCTGTTCGGTCAGACGGATCTGGCCCTGCACCGCACCGCCTGGCTGGGCCAAGATGGCCTGATAGCTCGGGCCGCCGCCGCGGCCGACCGAGCCGCCGCGGCCGTGGAACAGGCGCAGGCGTACGTCGTGTCTGGCGAAGACTTCGACCAGACCGATCTCGCCCTTGTACAGCGACCAGCCGGAGGTCAGGAAGCCGCCGTCCTTGTTGCTGTCGGAATAGCCCAGCATGACTTCCTGGTTGCGCTTGCGCGAGCCGGCCAGCAGCTTCATGTACTGCGGCAGCGAGAACAGCGAGTCCATGATGCGCGGGGCGTTGGCCAGATCCTCGATGGTCTCGAACAGCGGGATGATGTTGCCGTCGAGCGCATCCTCATGCGGACGCAGGATGCCGGCTTCCTTCAGCAGCAGCGCCAGTTCCAGCAGGTCGGAGACGCTGTCGGTCTTGGAGATGATGAAGTTGGTGATGGCCTCGGTGCCGAAGCGCAGGTGTGCGGCACGGGCAGCGCGGAAGATGGCCAGCTCGGATTCGGTCTGCTCGGAATACTTCACGTGCGGCGACACCAGCGGGCGCGGCGTCTCGATCTCTTCGAGCAGCAGGGCGATGCGGGCGTCCTCGTCGAGCGCGAGGTAATCGGCCTCGACGCCGGCGGTGGCCAGCAGTTCGGCGACCACGCGCTCATGCACGTCGGAGTTCTGGCGCAGGTCGACCGGCGCGAGATGGAAGCCGAAAATCTTCACCGCACGGCGCAAAAGGCGCAGCTTGCCACGTGCCAGCGTGGCCGAGCCGTTGGCCACCAGCGAGCGGTGGATGGTGTCGAGGTCGTCGAGGAACTCGGCCGGCGTGGCATAGGCCTCGCCTTCCATCAGCACCTGGCGCGGCGTGGGCTTGCCGAGCAGCGTTCGGTAGGTGCCCGCCAGACGCTCGTAGATGCCGATCATGGCGCGGCGATAGGGCTCGTCGGTGCGCTGGCGCGAGGCGTCGCGCGACTTGGCGGCGAGTTCGCGCACGGCATCGGACACATTCACCAGGCCTTCGGCAAGCGACAGGCGGCTGCCCAGGGTCTGGATTTCGTCGAGGTAGTAGTCCAGCGCGGTCTCGGCCTGCAGCGACAGCGTGCGTTGCAGTACGTCAGCGGTGACAAAGGGGTTGCCGTCGCGGTCGCCGCCGATCCAGCTGCCGATCTTCATGAAGGCCGGCAGTTCGGTGTTGGCCAGCGCCGGGTCGCGTTCGGCGAGGTGTTCCTCGATGGTGGCGTAGAGCTTGGGCAGCTGGCGCAGGAAGGTGATGTCGAAGTAGGACAGGCCCATCGACACCTCATCGACCACCGACGGGCGCACCGGGCGCAGCATGCGCGTCTGCCACAGCGTGAGCACGGCGCGACGCATTTCCTCTTCCGACAGCGCCACTTCCTCGGGCGTCATCTCGATCCGGTCGCGGTCGTCGAGCTGACGCGCGATGCGCATCTGTGAGTTGAGGATGCTGCGGCGCTGCACTTCGGTGGGGTGCGCCGTGAGCACCGGCGAGATCATCGCAGTGTCGAAGAAGCCGGCCAGCTCGGACGGCGTGAGGCCGCGCTCAAGCGCGTCGTCCATGGCGCGCGCCAGCGTGCCGGGGCGCGGTGCCGAGTGCATGCGCAGGTGGTAGCGGCTGCGCCGGATGTGGTGCTGATCCTCGGCGATGTTCGCCAGATGCGAGAAATAGCTGAAGCCGCGCACGACCTGGATGGTCTGTTCGCGGGCCAGCGCGTCGAGCAGGTCTTCGAGCTCACGCTTGGCGGATTGGTCCTCGTCGCGACGGAAGCGCACCGAGGTCTGGCGGATTCGCTCGATCAGCTCGAAGGTGGCCTCGCCCTGCTGCTCGCGGATGGTGTCGCCGAGCAGGCGGCCGAGCATCCGGATGTCGTCGCGCAGCGGCGCGTCCTTGTCCTGAGTGGTCATGGGGGGATTCCTGCGTGTTGTCGTTTTTGGGACGTGCGGACACGGGCCGTCAGCGGCCGGAGCCTGCACTGCGATTCAGGGAAGCCTTCGTCCGGGCAGGGACTGCAGTGGCGTGATGTCCGCCGACTGTGCGCGCCCCGCGGTGAGCCGCGCACGCGCCTGGGCGATCGCCTGCAATACCTGTTCAGCGTAGAAATCGATGGCGCCCATGCCCACGATGGGCTCCGCCAGCCGCTGACCGGAGGGGCCATAGATTACCAGCATTGGCGTGAAGCGCGCGGCTTCGTCCCGCGCAAAGCGGCCGTGCGTGGTCTTGCGGCCGGCAAAATCCACCAGCGGTGTGGCGCGGTCGATGTCGATCTGCGCGAAGCGCGCGCCGATATCCGACTGGCGCGACATCGGCACCAGCTGGCTACGCGCACGGTCGCACCAGCTGCAGTTGTCCTGGCTGTAGAGCACCACCAGCGGCAGCCCGTCGCGCAGCATCGCGCGGCCGGTCGCGGCGAGGTCCGTTGCCCCCGGCAACAGGCCTGCGGCACCGGCAGGCGCGGCGGGGGCCCATGCTAGAATGAGCGCCGTCATGAAGGCCGTGGCCTGTCTTGCTGCCACTGCAAAACCACTTTTCATCATCGTCTTCCGGGGCTTGTGCCCCGCCGTCCAGAGTAGCCACGACCCATGAATCCGAGTACGCCCGAGCGCATCGTCATCGCCACCCGAGAAAGCCGTCTCGCCCTGTGGCAGGCCGAACATGTGCGTGTGCGACTGCAGCAATTGTATCCCGCCTGCAGCGTCGAACTGCTCGGCATGACCACGCGCGGCGACCAGATTCTCGACCGCCCGCTGGCCAAGGTGGGGGGCAAGGGGCTGTTCATCAAGGAGCTTGAGACCGCGCTGCTCGACGGGCGTGCCGACATTGCCGTGCATTCCATGAAGGACGTGCCGATGTCGCTGGAACCGGGCTTTGCGCTGGCCTGCATCACCGACCGTGGCGCGGCGCTCGATGCCTTCGTCTCCAACCGCTACGACAGTCTCGACGACATGCCGCCGGGTGCGGTGGTCGGCACCTCCTCGCTGCGTCGTCAGGCGCAGATCTGCGCGCGCTTTCCCTACCTGTCGGTGAGCAGCCTGCGTGGCAACCTCGACACCCGTCTGCGCAAGCTGGACGAAGGTCAGTACGACGCGATCATCCTGGCCGAGGCCGGCCTGCGTCGCCTCGGCATGGACGAGCGCGTGCGCTCGGTGCTGCCGGCCGAGCAGTCGCTGCCGGCCGTTGGGCAGGGTGCGCTGGGCATCGAATGCCGTGCGGATCGTGCCGATCTGCTCAAGTGTCTTGAGCCCCTGCACGACCCTGAAACCGCGGCCCGCGTGACCGCCGAACGGGCCGTCTCGCGTGCGCTGGCCGGCAGCTGCGAAGTGCCGCTGGGCGCTTACGCACTGCTGCGCGATGGCAAGCTGTGGTTGCGCGGCTTTGTCGCCATGCCGGACGGCTCCCGCATGGTCAGCGCCGAGCGCGAGGGCTACCCGGATCAGGCCGAGGAAATCGGGCTGGCGCTGGCCGAGGAATTGCGCGCCCAGGGCGCCGAGGAAATCCTCGCCGCACTCGACTGAAGGCGTGCCGCTGCGGGCGGCGCAGGTGCAGGAGTGACAAGGTGCAGCACACGCTGGCGGGCAGGACGATTGTCGTGACGCGCCCCGCGGGGCAGGCCGAAACGCTGTGTCAGGCGATCGAGTCGCGCGGCGGGCAGGCGCTGCGCTTCCCGGTGCTGGGCATCGCGCCGGCGGCCGACGAGGCGCCGCTGGCGGACGTCACCGCGCGGCTGGAGGCCTTTGACATGGCCTTCTTCGTGAGTCCGAACGCGGTCGAGCATGCGCTCGGCTACATCCTGCAACGGCGCGACTGGCCGCCCGGCCTGCAGGTCTCCACGGTGGGTGGTGGCAGTGAGCGGGCCTTGCATCGAATGGGTTTCGCCCATGTCGTTGTGCCCGTTTCCGGCTTCGACTCCGAGGCTGTGCTGGCCTTGCCCGAATTCTCTGCAGAGGCCATGCGCGGCCGCCGGCTGGTGGTGTTCCGCGGTGACGGCGGGCGCGACCTGCTTGGTGAAGTACTGCGTCAGCGCGGCGCCGAGGTCGAGTACGTCACCGTCTATCGTCGGTATTGCCCGGATACCGACGCCCATGCGTTGATGGCCGCCGCGCAGTCGGGCGGGCTCGATGCCATCGTGCTGACAAGCAGCGAAGGTGTGCGTAATCTGGCAAGCATGCTCGGTCCGGACGGTTTGCAGGCCCTGTGCGAAGTGACCGTCTTTGCGCCGCATCCGCGCATTGCCGGCTTCGCGCTGGAGGCCGGTTTCCGTCGGGTGGTCGAGACCGATGCCGGCGATGGCGGCATCCTTGCCGGGCTCGAACACGGTCTCGCTTCACGCTCCGCCACGGGTGCCCCTGGCGGCTCACTTTGAACCAGTCTCGGTTAAACTTCCGGCCATGGACAAACAGACTCCCGCGCTCACCCAGCCCCCCCCGAATGCCAGCGAAGAGGCCCGCGCCGACGAGGCCGCGAGTGCCGCTGCGCCACCCGCCGGCGGTGACAAAAAAGCCGCCGCGCCCGCTGCCGATGCGCCGCGCAAGCCGGGCAAGCTGGCCCTGAGCCTGTCGGTGCTGGCGCTGATCGGCGTCGGGGTGATCGGCTGGCAGGTGTACGAACTGCGCAAGGGTGCAGGCGATCTGCGCAGCGAAGTCGCGCAGCGACTGGCCGAGGCCGATTCGCGTGCCACCGAGATGCGCGCGCTGTCGCGTCAGGCGCAGGAATCCATTGCCACCTTGCAGGGCCGTTTCGGCGCGCTCGAATCCAAGGTTGCGGCCACCGAGGGCCAGGCTGCGGCGCTCGAATCGTTGTATCAGGAGTTCTCCCGCACGCGCAGCGACCGTGTGCTGGCGGAGGTCGCGCAGGCGGTCACCATCGCTGCACAGCAACTGCGCCTGGCCGGCAACTACGAGGCCGCCCTGATCGCGCTGCAGAGCGCCGAAGCGCGTCTCGCGGCGCCGGAGCTGGGCCATCTTCACGACCTGCGCCGCGCGCTGATGAAGGACATCGACGCGGTCAAATCGCACCCGCAGATTGACGTCAGCGGCATGTCGCTGCGTCTGGAGCTGCTCTTCAGCCATATCGACCGCCTGCCGCTGGCCTACGCGGTGGAGCCCATCGACAGCGCACCGGCGATGGATGACCTGCCTGAGGTCGCGCCTGGTGAGGGCGCGCAGGGTTGGTGGAGTCGCTCGCTCGGCTTCCTGCACGCGCTGGGTTCCGACGCCTGGAACGAGGTACGCGGCATGATCCGGCTGGAGCGCATGGATCGTGCCGATCCGGCCTTGCTGGCGCCGTCGCAGGGCGTATATCTGCGCGAGAACGTGAAGATCCGCCTGCTCACCGCGCGCCTCGCGCTGCTGGCCAGTGACGTGCGCACCTATGGCACCGACCTGACCATGGCGCGCGAGTGGCTGGAGCGTTACTTCGACACCGGAGATGCGCAGGTGCAGCGCGTGCTCGGTGAGCTCGAGCAGCTCGCCGCCATCGACATGCGTGCCGAGGCGCCGACGCTGACCGACACCTTTGCCGCGCTGGGCATGGTGCGTGGCCGCAGCGGCGCGCCTGCCGTCGAGTCGGCCGAGCCGCCTGCCAAGCCCGCCGCCGCAGCGGCCGGCGCAGCACGCTGAGGGGCCGCGCATGCGTGCATTGATCTGGATTCTCGCGATCTTCGCCATCGCGGCCGGCGTGGCCATGCTGGCGGGTGCCAACGAAGGCTATGTGCTGATCGTGTCGCCGCCGTGGCGCGCGCAGGTGTCGCTGAACCTCGTCATCGTCGTCCTGCTGCTGTCGTTCTTCGTGTCGTACGCGCTGATTCGGGTGCTGCGCAAGACCCTCGGCCTGCCCGGTCGCGTGGCCCATTACCGCGCCCGCCGTCGCGAGCAGAAGGCCTCGACGGCGCTGCACAACGCGCTGCGGGCGCTGGCCGAGGGGCGCATGTCCGACGCGCTGACCCACGTCAAGGCTGCCGATGCGGTGGACCGCTCCTATGAAGTGGCCTTGTTAGGCGCGCGTGCCGCGCATGGCCTGAACGACACGCGCCGCTGCAACGAATGGCTGGACAAGGCCGAGCGTTACGACGGCCGCATCCCGCGCCTGCTCGCCGAGGCGGGTTTTGCGCTCGAGCGTGGTGCGCTCGACACCGCGGTGAAGGCGCTTGATGCGTTGCGCGACAGCGGTCATCGCAGCGTGGCCTCGCGCCGGCTGGAGCTTGAACTGGCGCGTCGTCAGGGCAAGTGGGATGAGGTTGCCGAAGCGGTACGCCAGTTGCAGTCCGAGCGAGCCATGCCGGCCGAGGAGGCGCGGGCGCTGTTGCGCGCCGCCCGTCTGGAGGCGTTCCGCGCCAAGGCCGGCAACGATATTGAGGCGGCGGCCTGCTGGCGCGATCTGCCCAAGGAAGACGTGGCTGATCCGGCCATGCTGGCGGCAGTCCTGCCGTTGCTGGCGCAGACCGGGCAGGGGGCTCTGGCGCGCCGCGCGGTCGAGCGTCAGCTCGACGAGCAATGGAATTCCGAACTGGCACGCCAGTACCACCTGTGTGCGCAGGGCAGCGATGCGCGCGACGGTCTGGCGCGTGCGGAGAAGTGGCTGGCGGCGCATCCAGATGACGCCGGTCTGCTGGCTTCGCTGGGGCGCCAGTGCCTCACCGCGCAGATCTGGGGCAAGGCGCAGAGCTATCTGGAGGAATCCCTCGCGCGCGCGCCGCGTGCCGATGTGCACATGGCACTGGCCGGGCTGTTCGAGAAGCTGGAGCGTCCGGACGACGCTGCCGAGCAGTATCGGCTGGCGGCGAAGTTGCGCGCGGCCTGATTCATGCCCTGCCGCCACGAAAAAGCCGCACCCTCGGGTGCGGCTTTTTTTGTCTCAGGCCCAGTCGTGGGGTTTGAGATATTTTTCGTACAGTTCGGCCTCCGGTGAGCCGGGCTCCGGCGTCCAGTCGTAGCGCCACTTCACGATCGGTGGCAGCGACATCAGGATGGATTCGGTACGCCCGCCCGACTGCAGGCCGAACAGCGTGCCGCGGTCGAACACCAGGTTGAATTCGACGTAACGGCCGCGCCGGTAGGCCTGGAAATCGCGTTCGCGCTCGCCGAAGGGGGTGGCGCGGCGGCGTTCGAGGATCGGCAGGTAGGCGTCGAGAAAGGCGTCGCCGACCGAGCGGGTGAGGCCGAAGGCCTGTTCATAAGGTGTGTTGCCGTCGGCACCCAGATCGTCGAAGAACAGGCCGCCGACCCCGCGCGGTTCGTTGCGGTGCTTGAGGTAGAAGTAGCGGTCGCACCAGTCTTTCAGCCGTGCGTACTCGGCTTCGCCGCCGAAGGGCAGCACGGCGTCGCGGCAGGTGGCGTGGAAATGGCGCACGTCTTCCTCGACGGCGTAATACGGCGTGAGGTCCATGCCGCCGCCGAACCACCACACCGGCGGCTTGCCCGGCGCGCTGGCGACGAAGCAGCGCACGTTCATGTGCACGGTCGGGCAATACGGGTTGCGCGGGTGCAGCACCAGCGACACGCCCATGGCCTCGAAGGCGCGGCCGGCGAGTTCCGGGCGGTGGGCGGTGGCCGAGGCGGGCATGGCGTCGCCGGTGACATGCGAGAAGTTCACGCCGCCGCGCTCGAAGAAATGGCCTTCCTCGATGACGCGGGTCAGCCCGCCGCCACCACCGGGGCGCTCCCAGCCGTCGGCACGAAAGGGCATGCCGTCGAAGGCTTCCAGCCGTTCGACGATGCGTTGCTGCAGCCCGGTGAGGTAGGCCTTGACCGCCTGGACGTCCATGTCAGCCCTTGCGCGAAAGGGCGCGATGGCCGATGTCGCGGCGGTACTGTGCGCCGTTGAAGGCGATGGCGTCGGCCACTGCGTAGGCCTTGGCCTGCGCGGTGCGCACGCTGTCGCCGAGCGCGGTGACGCACAGCACGCGGCCGCCGGAGGTGACGACGTCCTCGTCCTTCATGGCGGTGCCGGCGTGGAATACGTGGGCGTCGGCACTGGCCGATGCCGGCAGGCCGGTGATGACATCACCCTTGCGCGGCTTCTCGGGGTAGCCCTTGGCGGCCATCACCACGCCGAGCGCGAAGCGGCGGTCCCACTCGGCCTCGATGAGGTCGAGCTTGCCTTCCAGCGCGGCCTCGATGAGGTCGGTCAGGTCGCTCTTGAGGCGCATCATGATCGGCTGCGTCTCCGGGTCACCCATGCGGCAGTTGAACTCGACCACGCGCGGACGGCCTTCGTCGTCGATCATCAGGCCGGCATACAGGAAGCCGGTGTAGGGCGTGCCTTCGGCCTTCATGCCGGCGAGCACCGGGTAGATGATCTCGCGCATGACGCGGGCGTGCACCTCGGGCGTGACCACCGGTGCCGGTGAGTAGGCGCCCATGCCGCCGGTGTTGGGGCCGGCGTCGCCGTCCTTCAGGCGCTTGTGGTCCTGGCTGGTGGCCAGCGCCAGCGCATTGGTGCCGTCGGCCATGACGATGAAGCTGGCTTCCTCGCCCCGCATGAATTCCTCGATGACCACGCGTGCGCCCGCGTCGCCCATCTTGTTGTCGAGCAGCATCATGTCGATGGCGGCATGCGCATCTTCCAGCGTCATGGCCACGACCACCCCCTTGCCGGCGGCGAGGCCGTCGGCCTTGATGACGATGGGCGCGCCTTCACGCTCGACGTAGGCGTGGGCCTCGGCGGCATCGGAGAAGGTCTCGTACTTCGAGGTCGGGATGTTGTGGCGCACCATGAAGCGCTTGGCGAAATCCTTGGAGGATTCCAGCTGCGCGGCGGCCTGCACCGGCCCGAAGATGGGCAGACCGGCGGCGCGGAAAGCATCCACCACGCCTGCAGCCAGCGGTGCTTCGGGGCCGACCACGGTGTACACCACCTCTTCGCGGCGGGCGAGTTCGATCAGCTCGGGAATGGCCGTGACGTCGGCATTCTCGACCTGGGGTTCGAGCGCGGTGCCGGCGTTGCCGGGTGCCACGATGACGCGGGTGACCTTGCCGGACTGGACGAGTTTCCAGGCCAGCGCATGTTCGCGGCCGCCGGAGCCGATGACGAGAACTTTCATGTCGGGTGAGTACTTGTGGTTGTCGGTTAGTGGCGGAAGTGGCGGAAGCCGGTGAACACCATGGCCACGCCGTGTTCGTCGGCAGCGGCGATGACCTCGGCGTCGCGCATCGATCCGCCGGGCTGGATGACCGCCGTGGCGCCTGCGTTGGCGAGCACGTCGAGGCCGTCGCGGAACGGGAAGAAGGCGTCCGAGGCGACCACCGAGCCGCGGATGTCGAGGCCGGCGTTCTCGGCCTTGATCGACGCGATGCGGGCTGAATCGACGCGGCTCATCTGACCGGCGCCGACGCCCACCGTCATGCCGTCGCGGCAATACACGATGGCATTCGACTTGACGTACTTGGCGACGCGCCAGGCAAACAGCAGGTCCGCCAGTTCGGTGGCGGTCGGGGCGCGTTGGGTGACGACCTTGAAATCGCCGATCTGGATGTGCGCTTCATCCGTCGCCTGCACCAGCAGGCCACCGCCGACGCGCTTGTAGTCACGTGCGCCGGCGGTCTTGCCGAGCGGGCACTGCAGCACGCGTACGTTCTTCTTCTCGGCCAGCAGCGCCAGTGCGTCGGCGGCAAAGGCCGGCGCGATCAGCACTTCCATGAACTGCTTCGATACGGCTTCCGCGGTGGCGCGGTCGACTTCGCAGTTGAAGGCGATGATGCCGCCGAAGGCCGAGGTCGGATCGGTCTGGAAGGCCTTGGCATAGGCGTCGGCGGCGTTCACGCCGAGCGCCACGCCACAGGGGTTGGCGTGCTTGATGATGACGCAGGCCGCGGTGTCGAAGGCCTTGACGCATTCCCATGCGGCATCGGCATCGGCGATGTTGTTGTACGACAGCTCCTTGCCCTGCAGCTGGGTGTAGCGCGCGATGCTGCCTTCGGGCGCATTCGGCTCGCGGTAGAAGGCCGCGCTCTGATGCGGGTTCTCGCCATAGCGCAGGTCCTGCACCTTGTCGAAGGCGATCTGCAGGCGCTGCGGGTAGGCGGCACGGTTGCCGTCGTCGGTCAGCGAGGTCAGGAAGTTGGAGATGGCCGAGTCGTAGCGCGCGGTGTGGGTGTAGGCCTTGGCGGCCAGCGCGAAACGGGTCTTGTAGGACAGCGCGCCGGCATTGGCCTGCAGTTCTTCGACGATGGCGGCGTAGTCGTCCGGGTCGGTCACGATGCCGACACCGCCGGACGCGTCACCGTGGTTTTTGGCCGCCGCGCGCACCATGGCCGGGCCGCCGATATCGATGTTCTCGATGGCGTCTTCCAGCGTACAGCCGTCCTTGGCGATGGTCTGCTCGAAGGGGTAGAGGTTGACCACCACCAGATCGATGCGCGTGATGCCGTGTGCGGCGATGGTGTCCATGTGCTCCGGCAGGTCGCGGCGCGCAAGGATGCCGCCATGCACTTTGGGATGCAGGGTCTTCACGCGGCCGTCGAGCATCTCGGGGAAGCCGGTGTGGTCCGACACGTCGGTGACCGGCAGGCCGGCATCGCGCAGCAGTGCGGCGGTGCCGCCGGTGGACAGCAGGTTCACGCCGAGGGCGTTGAGCGCGCGGGCCAGGTCGAGCACGCCGCGTTTGTCGGAGACGCTCAGAAGGGCTTGGGTGACTTTCATGGATGGGCAGTGATACGGCAGGAAAGGTGCGCCCGGCGGGCGCACGGAGTTACAGCAGTTCGTGTTCGGACAGCTTGCGACGCAGGGTGTTGCGGTTGATGCCGAGCATGCGCGCGGCCACCGACTGGTTGCCGCCGGCACGCTGCATGACGAAGGCCAGCATCGGGCGTTCGACGTGCTCGATCACCATGTCGTAGATGGCGGTCGGCTGTTCGCCGTCGAGATCGCGGAAATACTGGTCGAGCGTGCGCTGCACGCACTCGGCGATGTCATTCTCGCGACTCATGCGGCGAGCTCCTGCAGAGGGTCTTCTTCGTAACGCAGTCGGGTGTCGTGTTCGGCGAGCTGGCCGAAGAACTCGTCCACCGCGCCGAGTTGGGTGTCGATTTCGCCCAGCGTGTTCATCATCTTGCGGAAAGCGGCCGAGCCGGCCAGCCCCTTGGTGTACCAGGAGATGTGCTTGCGGGCGATCTTCAGCCCGGTTTCCTCGCCGTAGAAGCCATAGAGGTCGGCCAGATGCTCGCGGCACACACGGTGGATCTCGCTTACCAGCGGCGGCGGCAGCAGTTCGCCGGTGTTCAGGTAGTGCTCGATCTCGCGGAAAATCCACGGCCGACCCTGCGCGGCGCGGCCGATCATCACGCCGTCGGCGCCGGTGTACTCCAGCACGAACCTGGCTTTCTCGGGCGTGGTGATGTCGCCGTTGGCGATCACCGGAATCTTCACCAGCGTTTTCACGTGGGCGATGGTGTCGTACTCCGCCTCGCCCATGTACTGGTCGGCGCGCGTGCGGCCGTGAATGGCGATGGCGCGGATGCCAGATTCTTCGGCAATGCGCGCGATCACCGGAGCGTTCTTGTTCTCGCGGTTCCAGCCGGTGCGGAATTTGAGCGTGACCGGCGTGTCCGGCACGGCACTCACCACGGCTTCGAGGATGCGGGCGACCAGCGGCTCGTCCTGCATCAGTGCCGAGCCGGCCATGACGTTGCAGACCTTCTTGGCCGGACAGCCCATGTTGATGTCGATGATCTGCGCGCCGCGGTCGGCGTTGTACTTGGCGGCCTCGGCCATCATGGCCGGGTCGGCGCCGGCGATCTGCACCGAGATCGGATCGACCTCGCCGTCGTGGTTGGCGCGGCGCTGGGTCTTGGCGCTGCCATACAGCAGCGAGTTGGACGTGACCATCTCGGACACCGCCACGCCTGCGCCGAGCTTCTTGCACAACTGGCGGAACGGACGGTCGGTCACGCCGGCCATCGGTGCCACGAAGAGGTTGTTGCGCAAGGTGAAGCCGGCGAACTGCATGGGCGTCGGAATCCGGGTGGGGGCGGGAAGGGCGTCATTCTACCGCAGCGACGCCCGCAGGTCGCGTCGAGCCGAGGCTGAATTGCGACAGATGCGACCTGCAAGCCCTTTGCGCTCCCGCAACTCGCGCTTGCGGCGGCAGGCGATCAGGTGTCTACGGCCAGGCGCGGGTGCCGAACATCATGCGGCGAGCGACGAAACCGCGCAGCGGAGCGCACAGGTCGAGTGTGGCCAGCCCCAGACCACGCGCCATCGCGAGCGGCGGAAAGTCGTTGGCGAAGACGCGGATCAGGCTGTCGGTAAAGCCGATGGTGCCGGCGCGATCCAGGCGGCGGCCGCGCGCCCAGGCAGCCAGCAGGTCGGCCGCGCCGGGGTCGCTGGCATCGCGCAGTGCCATGGCCAGCGCATGCACATCGCGCAAGGCGAGGTTGAAGCCCTGGCCGGCCACCGGGTGCAGCGTCTGGGCGGCATTGCCGAGCCAGGCGGTGCGCCGGCCGGCGGTGCTGCGGCGGTAGCGCAGCGCCAGCGGATAGCGCACGCGCGGGCCGACTGCGGTGAGTCGGGTGCGGTTGCCGATGGTCTGTTGCAGGTGGTCGAGGTAGGCGTTGTCATCGAGCGCCGTGAGGCGGTCGGCGCTGTCGCCGGAGGTGACCAGCACGCTGGCGTAGTTGTCGCCGAAGGGCAGCAGTGCGAGCGGACCCTGCGGTGTGAAGCGTTCGAAGGCCAGATTGCCGTGCCCGTCACGCGGTGTGACGTCGGCGATCAGCGCGTGCTGCGCGTAGTCTCGCGTTGTCACGTCAGCCCCGTCTCCGGGGCCGCCCTCGGCGCGCACGATCAGGCGAGCGCTGAACGGGGTGCCGTCGAGGGTGGCGCGGGCCGCGTCGGTATCGCTGTCGATGTCGCCGACCTGCGAGTTGTCGCGCACCTCGATGCCGGCGGCCTCGACGGTGCGGCGCAGCGCTGCGGCTAGTGCGCCGGCTGACACGACGTGGCCGAGCGCCGGTACGCCGAGTTCGGTGGCGCGCAGCACCGTACGGCCGAAGCCGCCGCGCTGTGAGACGTGAATGGTGTGGATGGCGGTGGCGTCGAGTTCGCGCCACACGCCGAGCCGGTCGAGCATCAGGCGGGAGCCGTGGGCCAGCGCCAGCGCGCGCGGGTCGGCGCTGACCGCCGCGGCATCGCGCGCATCGGCAACGACGATGCGCTGTCCTGAGTCAGCCAGCGACAGCGCCAGCGCGAGGCCGGCAGGTCCGCCACCGACGATCAGTACATCGCTGTCAGCCATGCCCGGCGTCGCGCATCAGCGCTTCGATGTCGTCCGCCTCGCGTGGTACGCCGTCGGTGAGGTACTCGCAGCCGGTTTCGGTGATCACGGCGTCGTCCTCGATGCGGATGCCGATATTCCAAAAGGCTTCCGGCACGTCGTCGGCGGGGCGGATGTAGCAGCCCGGCTCGATGGTCATGACCATGCCGGGCTCCAGCGTGCGCCAGGCGCCGCCCTGCTTGTATTCGCCGGCATCGTGCACGTCGCGGCCCAGCCAGTGGCCGGTGCGGTGCATGTAGAAGCGGCGGTAGGCGTGCTGCTCCATCACGGCGTCGAAAGAGCCGGTGAGCAGACCGAGGTCGAGCATGCCCTGCGCCAACACCTTCACGGCGGCCTCGTGCGCGGCGTTCCAGTGCTGCCCCGGCCGGGTTTCGGCGCGGGCGGCGTGCTGGGCGGCAAGCACGAGCTGATAGACGTCGCGCTGTGCGCCGCTGAAGCGGCCATTGACCGGGAACGTGCGGGTGATGTCCGAGGCGTAGCCGTCGAGTTCGCAACCGGCGTCGATCAGCAGCAGGTCGCCGTCGGCCATGCGGCGGTCGTTTTCGATGTAGTGCAGGATGCAGGCGTTGGGGCCGCTGGCGACGATGGAGGTGTAGGCGGGCGCCTGACTGCCGGAGGTGCGGAAGGCGTGCAGCAGTTCGGCCTCGATCTCGTACTCGAAGCGGCCGGGCCGGCTGGCGCGCATGGCGCGGCAGTGGGCGTCGGCCGAGATCTCGCCGGCACGGCGCATGATGGCTAGTTCCGAGGCGTCCTTGATCAGGCGCATTTCGTCGAGTTCGGCCAGCACGTCGCGGATGCTGTGCGGCGCGGTGGAGCCGGCGCGGGTGCGGGCACGCACGGCGTTGAGTGCGCGCGTAATGCGGGCATCCCAGGCGTCGTCGTAACCGAAGCCGCACCACAGCAGCGGCTGGTCGACCAGCAAGTCGGGCAGCTTGGCGTCGAAGTCCTCGACCGCGTAGGCCTCGTCAAAACCGAAGGCTTCGCGCGCGGCGTCCGGTCCCCAGCGACGGCCGTCCCAGATCTCGCGTTCTTCGTCCTTCTGGCGGCAGAACAGCACGCTTTTCGGCGTCTCGCCCGCCACCAGCACGACGATGGCCTCCGGCTCGCCAAAGCCGGTGAGGTAATGGAAGTAGCTGTCGAAGCGGTAGGGGTAATGGGTGTCGCGGTTGCGCGCACGCTCCGGCGCGGTGGCCAGTACGGCCACGCCGCCGCCGGCCGTCTGCATGCGCGCGATGAGGCGTTCGCGGCGGGCGCGGAAAGGGGCGATGTCGGGCTGGAGGCGGTCGATGACGGTATTCATGGCGTGATTATGGCACCGCCGCGGCTCAGCGGAGCGATGTGACGCGACGCAGCGCGTCGTCCAGTTCGGCCAGCCGTTCCGGCGTGCCGACGTCGATCCAGGTGCCTCTGTGACGTGCGCCGGAAACGCGGTCCTGAGCCATGGCGGCGCGCAGCAGTGGGGCAAGTTTGGCCGGCTGGCCGGCCGGGAGTTCGGCGAACAGGGCCGGGTGGTAGGCGCCGATGCCGGAGAAGGTCAGGGCTTTGCCGTGTTCGAGGATGCGTCCGCCGGTGAGTGCGAAATCTCCGGACGGGTGGTGCGCGGGGTTGGCGACCAGCACGAGGTGGGCCAGGTCGCCGTCGGCACTCAGCTTTGCCGCCACCTTGCGCACGGCCGCCAGTCGGGCGTCGCAGAACACGTCACCGTTGACCACGACAAACGGTGCGTCACCCAGCAGCGGCAGCGCCTGGCGGATGCCGCCGGCGGTTTCCAGCGCCACCGCCTCGGGCGAGTAGCGGATCGAAACGCCCAGTGTGCTGCCGTCCCCCAGTGCGTCTTCGATGCATTGGCCGAGATGGGCGTGGTTGATGACGATGTCGCGCAAGCCGGCGTCGCGCAGGCGCTCGATCTGCCACACGATGAGCGGCTTGCCGCCGGCTTCGAGCAGGGGCTTGGGCAGGTGGTCGGTGAGCGGGCGCATGCGTTCGCCGCGACCGGCTGCGAGGATCATGGCGCGCATGCTTCGGCGCTCAGAAGGTGTAGCCGACCGCGACGGCTTCCGGTTCCAGCCGGTCGAGCAGCTTCAGCAGCGGCTTGAGGTCGCCGTAGCGGGCGCAGACGCGACGCAGGTGGGTGCGTACCACCGGGATGTCGTTGAGGTATCCGGTCTTGCCGTCGCGGTGGGCGAGGCGGGCGAAGATGCCCATGACCTTGAGGTGGCGCTGCACCCCCATCCATTCGTAGTCGCGGTGGAAGTCCGGGAAGTCGGCGCGCACCGGCAGGCCGAGCTTGCGCGCGGCTTCCCAGTAGCGGATCAGCAGATCAAGCTCGAAGGCCTCTTCCCAGTGGATGTAGGCATCCTTCAGCAGGGATACGAGGTCGTAGCTGATCGGGCCATACACCGCGTCCTGGAAGTCGATGACGCCGGGGTTGCGGTCGGCTACGTGCATCAGGTTGCGCGAGTGGAAGTCGCGGTGCACGAAGACCTGCGGTTCAGCGAGGTTCACCGCGAGGACCCGTGCGTAGACGGTTTCGAGCGCTTCGCGCCCGGCAGCGTCGAGCTCCACGCCGAGGTGGCGCCCGATGTACCACTCGTCGAACAGCCGGATCTCGCGTTCGAGCAGGGCGCGCGAATACTCCGGCAGCACCCCCGGCCGGCTGGTGAGCTGGATGGCGGCGAGGCTGCCGAGTGCGTCGGCGTACAGGGTCGGAGCGTTGTCGGGCGTCAGCGCTTGCAGATAGGTGGTGTTGCCGAGGTCGGACATCAGGATGAAGCCCTGCTCCGGGTTTTCGGCGAGGATGTGCGGCACATTCACGTTTGCGTCTGCAAACAGTCTTGCCACGGCCAGCCATGGACGGCAGTCTTCGTGCTCGGGCGGCGCATCCATGGCGATCAGGCTGGGCTGGTCGTGCACGGCGCGCAGGCGGAAGTAGCGACGGAAGCTGGCGTCTGCGGAGGCGGTTTCCAGCTCGATGGTGCGATCAGGTAGCACGGAGGCAAGCCAGGTTTCAAGCTGAGCGCGTCTATGCACGGGTTCTCCGCTATGCTGGTGTAGAATTTTGCAAGTTTATCAAAGGGCCAGGCCAGACCGAACATGAGCGAGACGGAGGAGCGCTTGCGCGATAGCACTTTGGAAGGTCGACGGCCTAAGGTTCTGGCCCTTCTCCTCCTCATGTTTCCCGGCCTGACCCACGCCGGTGCGATGGCTCCCCTGCGCGTCGATCCGGCGCTGCTCGGACAGCGCTCCATCGTCTCGCCAGCCGCCACCGCCGGCGGCGCGCTGGCCCCCGCCATGAGCGTCCGGCCGGAGATCAGCGACGGCCGCACCACGGTGCGCGCGCAGAATATCCGTGGCCTGCGTTCGGTGGAAGTGATTGCCGAGGGACAGGCCGAGATCGTCCGTGAAGACGACTTCAAGCTCACGGCCGAGCGCCTCAGCTACAACGAGCTGACCGACGAGGTCCGCGTCGAGGGCGATGTCCGCCTCGAGCAGGGCGAGGACGTCATCACCAGTGAGCGCGGCCGTCTGGTGGTGTACGAGCAGACCGGTGAGTTCGTGTCGCCGGAGTACGCCTTCACCGTCAAGTCGGTGTCCGAGGAGACCGGAGCTGAGCGCACCATCGTCGGCCGAGGTGACGCGTCGATGCTGCGTTTCGAGGGTGAGAACCAGTACGTCCTGGAGA
Source organism: Pseudazoarcus pumilus (assembly GCA_033837965.1). Lineage (GTDB taxonomy): Bacteria > Pseudomonadota > Gammaproteobacteria > Burkholderiales > Rhodocyclaceae > Pseudazoarcus > Pseudazoarcus pumilus_A. Next base: position 1,135 of record JAJLLM010000063.1, on the reverse strand, counting down.
ATGCGACCTGGACCACCTGCAAGCCGGAGAGCTCCGACTGGTACATCAAGGCCGGTGAAATCTCGCTGGATTACGACACCCAGGTGGGCGTCGCGAAGTCCACCTCGCTGGTGTTCAAGGGTGTGCCGCTGCTGTACTGGCCGAGCATGAGTTTCCCGCTGGGCGACCAGCGCAAGTCGGGCCTGCTGGTGCCGACCGTAGCCGTGTCCGAAAGCACCGGCTTCGACCTCGCCGTACCGTACTACTTCAACATCGCCCCCAACTACGACGCCACGCTGGTGCCGCGCGTGATGTCCAAGCGTGGTCTGCAACTCGGCGCCGAGATGCGCTACCTCGGTGACAACTACGAAGGCCAGACGCGCCTCGAATGGCTGGCCAACGACAAGCTCACCGGTGAATCGCGCGGTCTGGCCTCGATCCAGCACCGCCACAACTTCACCGACCGTCTGCGTGCCTCGCTGAACTTCAACGGTGTCACCGACGATGAGTACTTCGAGGACCTGAGCTCCACGCTGCAGGTATCGTCGCGCCGCAACCTGTTGCGCGAGGGGCGCATCGACTATCACGGTGGCTGGTGGAATGCTTCGGCGCTGGCGCAGAGCTACCAGACCCTGAGCGACGATGTTGATTCGCCCTACAAGCGGATGCCGCAGCTCACGCTGAATGCCCGCAGGGCGGATCTGCCGGGGGGGCTGGAGGTCGGCTTCGAGAGCGAATACGTGCATTTTCAGCACCGCGACGACAGCTTCAACCAGGGCAAGCGCATGAGCGCCTATCCGCATCTTGCGCTGAACATCCGTCGCCCCGGCTGGTACATCAAGCCCAAGATCGGCGCGCATTACACACGCTACGATCTGGATGATCCGCTCAACCCGGGCGGGCCGACCTCGATCACCCGTTCGCTGCCGATCTTCTCGCTCGACGCGGGCATGTATTTCGACCGTGAGTCCTCGCTGTTCGGCCGTGACACGCAGCAGACGCTGGAGCCCCGCCTGTACTACGTGCGCATCCCGTACGAGGACCAGGACGACATTCCGCGCTTCGACACCGCGCGCTATGACTTCGGTTTTGCCCAGATCTTCTCCGAGAACCGCTATTCGGGGATCGACCGCATCGGTGATGCCGACCAGATCAC
>JAJLLM010000062.1:0-5572 GCA_033837965.1 Pseudazoarcus pumilus | reverse complement strand
AATACTTCAAGGCTTACGTCGCTGCCGGTTTCGTGTATCTGGCCATGGTGTCGGTAGTGGTGCTCGCCGCGCGCTGGCTGGAGCGCCGCTTCATGCTGCCCGGCGTACGCCGCTGACCGGAGATTCCGCCATGCCCATGAGTTACGAACAACACCTCGACGAAGTCACCACGCTGATCACCGAGAAATACGACGTCAGTGACGAGGAGGCCATCGCGATGGTGATGCGCGCGCAGGACGACGAATACTTCTGCCCGCACGACGATGATGCGTCGATACGTACGCTCGACCGTGCGCACGAGGATGCGCGAATTGTCTTTCGACAGTACGGCGGCAAGCGCCGCAAATGAAAAACGGGCCGGGGCGGCCTCGCCGCCCCGGCCCGTTTCGTCACCCGATGCGGGATGGACCGCTCAGTAGTCCATTTCGGGCATCGCCGGTGCCTCGGCCTTCTCCTTCGGCGCCTCGGCCACGCTGGCGTCGGTGGTCAGGATCAGGCCGGCCACGGACGCGGCGTTCTGCAGTGCCGTGCGCGTGACCTTGGTCGGGTCGATGACGCCGATCTCGACCAGATCACCGTACTCGCCGGTGGCCGCGTTGTAGCCGTGGTTGTCACGGCCTTCCTCGACCTTGGCGATCACCACCGAGGGCTCGTCGCCGGCGTTCGCGGCGATTGCGCGCAGCGGTTCCTCGATCGCACGCAGCACGATCTTGATGCCCGCATCCTGATCGTGGTTGGCGCCCTTGAGCGACTTCACCGCGGCACGCGCGCGCAGCAGCGCGACACCGCCGCCCGGCACGATGCCTTCCTCGACCGCCGCACGGGTGGCGTGCAGCGCGTCGTCGACGCGGTCCTTCTTCTCCTTCATCTCGACTTCGGTGGCCGCGCCGACCTTGATCACCGCCACGCCGCCGGCGAGCTTGGCGACACGCTCCTGCAGCTTCTCGCGGTCGTAGTCGGAGGTGGCGTCCTCGATCTGCTTGCGGATGGTGGCGACGCGCGCCTTGATCCTCTCGTCCTCGCCGGCGCCGTCGATGATGGTCGTGCTGTCCTTGTGGATCTCGACGCGCTTGGCGCGGCCCAGGTCGGCCAGCGTGGCCTTGTCGAGCTGACGGCCGGTCTCTTCCGAGATGACGGTCGCGCCGGTGAGGATGGCGATGTCCTCGAGCATGGCCTTGCGGCGGTCACCGAAGCCCGGCGCCTTGACCGCAGCTACCTTGAGCACGCCGCGCATAGCATTGACCACCAGCGTGGCGAGCGCTTCGCCGTCGATGTCCTCGGCCACGATCAGCAGCGGCTTGCCGGCCTTGGCGACTTCCTCGAGCACCGGCAGCAGGTCGCGGATGCTGGAGATCTTCTTGTCGTGCAGCAGGATCAGCGGCTCGTCGAGCTGGGCGACCTGCTTGTCGGGGTTGTTGATGAAGTAGGGTGACAGGTAGCCGCGGTCGAACTGCATGCCCTCGACCACGTCGAGTTCGTTGTTCAGCGACTTGCCGTCTTCGACGGTGATCACGCCTTCCTTGCCGACCTTGTCCATCGCGTCGGCGATGATCTGGCCGATGGATTCGTCCGAGTTGGCCGAGATCGACGCCACCTGGGCAATCGCCTTGCGCGTGTCGCAGGGCTTGGAGATCTTGGCCAGCTCGTCGACGACGGCGGCCACGGCCTTGTCGATGCCGCGCTTGAGGTCCATCGGGTTCATGCCGGCGGCGACGTACTTCATGCCCTCCTGCACGATGGCCTGCGCCAGCACGGTGGCGGTGGTGGTGCCGTCACCGGCGACGTCGGCGGTCTTGGACGCAACCTGCTTCACCATCTGCGCGCCCATGTTCTCGAACTTGTCCTTGAGTTCGATCTCCTTGGCCACCGACACGCCGTCCTTGGTGATCAGCGGCGCACCGAAGCTGCGCTCGAGCACCACGTTGCGCCCCTTGGGACCGAGCGTGACCTTGACGGCGTTGGCCAGCGTGTTGACGCCGCGCACGATGCGTTCGCGGGCGTCTTCGTGAAATTGAACAATCTTTGCAGTCATGTTCCAGTCTCCTGAAAAACGTGTTTCCGGGTGCGTCAGGCGGCCTTCTTCATGGCCTCGGTGTGCTCGATGACGCCCATCACGTCATCCTCGCGCATCACCAGCAGTTCCTCGCCGTCGACCTTGACGGTCTGGCCGGCGTACTTGCCGAACAGCACGTGCTCGCCGACCTTGACGTGCATCGCCACCAGTTCTCCCTTGTCGTTGTGACGACCGGGGCCGACGGCGATGACTTCACCCTGCTCGGGCTTCTCGGCGGCGTTGTCGGGGATCACGATGCCCGAGGCGGTTGTGCGCTGGGCTTCGATGCGCTTGACGATGATGCGGTCGCGTAGCGGACGGATCTTCATCTTGTTCTCTCCTTTACGAGTTCATTCATCTGATTCAACAAACGAAACGCAACGGAGTCGCCTCGCCCGGAAAACCGGGCGCGGCGGACACTTCCGGTCGGGCCTTGCGCCCGACGGACGGAGAGTTGGGGATCGCCCGAAAAAATTTCAAGAGTGCAGGAAAGGCCTCAACGCACGATGATGCGTGACACCTTGCCTAGGCGATAGACGAAGGGCGCTCCCGGCCTGTGCGGCGGCGCTTCGAGCGTGACCGGGCAGGGCGGCGCGCGGCCGCCGTCGGGGCCCAGCGTGTCGTCGTCCGCGGTGTCGCACCACAGCCCGCCGCGCACCGGGCGGAACTGCCAGCGCACGTAGCCCTTGTCGTGTGCGAAGCGCAGCATCTCGGCGCGGTCGGGCGCCTCGACCAGCAGGTGAGACTCGTCGCCCGGAGCGAACGGGTTCTCGCCGAAGGCCTGACGGCACTCCAGCGCCTCGCGCTCGGGCGCGCCGACGGTCGAGCAGGCGCGCCGGGCGTGTCGTTCGACGTCCCACGCGCCGAGTTGCCAGGCGGCATCGAGCAGCGCCTGTTCCACCTCCTCGAACGCGTGCCAGGGCGGGTTGAGCTGCAGCGCGCTGCCCGGCACTGCGCGGTGCGCCTCGGGGCTTTGGTCGGGCGCGCGCTCGTCGCGGCGAAAGCCGTGCCAGTGCAGCATCAGCAGCAAGGGCGTGTTCGGACGGGGCAGGGCGGTCAGGGTGACCGCATACAGAGGCAGCCGCAACGCGGCGGTCTGGGCGGAAATGCTCGAAAGGATGTCCATCGCGTTCCTCCGTACGGGCAGGGGGCGATGAAAAATTAGCAGAAACCGGGCGCGAGCTGAATCATTCGAACGGGGGCTGTTGCAATTTCTGCAACTGCCGATCATGCAGCCGCATGAACAGCAACTGTGCCGTGATTGCGCCGACGAGCGCGGAGAACATGTCCCACTGCGCGTCCCACACATCACCCTGCGTGCCGAGGAATTCGACCGAGCCGTCGGCCCACAGGATGGCGGCCAGCCACTCGATCAGCTCGTAGGCCGCGCTGATGCCGAGGCACGACAGCGTGACGACGACGAACAGCCACTTGCCGGCGCGCAGCGGCGAAGTGCGCAGCAGCAGCTCGCGCGCGACGATGGCCGGCGTTGCACCCTGGAAGAAATGGCCGATGCGGTCATAGGGGTTGCGGCTCAGGTCGAGCCACTCCTGCAGGGTGAAGCCGAGCGGAACGCGGGCATAGGTATATGCGCCACCCAGTACCAGAATCAGTGCAAACAGGGTGATCATGCTGTAGCACAGGGGCGTCAGAGGGAAGCGGCGTGCGGTGAGCGTCAGCAGGGGAATTGCGATCAGCACCGGCATGACCTCTGCGAGCCAGACGTCGCGCTGGTAGGGCGCGATGCCCGACCAGATCAGGGCCGCTACGACCAGGATCAACATGCCGGCCGGCAGTGTGCGGGTGTTCATCGGGCGGTACTCCTTGATGCGTTCCGGCGCCTATTGTAGGCCTGCCCGGTGAGCATGAAAATTCCGTGTGAATATTTGCAATTGGATGCGATTACGCCCGGCGAGCCTATGCAATATCGACGAGAATCGGACGCAAATCCCTCAGCCGAGTGCAGTCCATGATTCTCCAGCCCGAACAACGCAAGGCCCGCCGACGCACCGTCCAGGGTGCTCAGACCCGTGAGGCCATCCTGGATGGTGCCGCGCGCGTACTGGCGACGCTGGGGCTCGCCGGATTCTCGATTCCCCAGGTGGCCTCGGCGGTGGGGATCGCGCCGGGCAACCTGACCTATTACTTTCCCACGCGCAACGACCTGATCCGCGCCTTGTCCGAGCGGCTGCTGGAGAAGTATGCGCATCAGTTCGAACAGATGTGTTCCGACCTGGCGATGCGGGATGACGTGGGGCTGAACGAAATGGTGGACTGGTTGCTTGACGATGCGGTTGCCCCCGACACCGTGCACATGTTTCCGGAACTGTGGGCCATGGCCAATCAGCACCCCTTCGTGGCGGAGAGCCTCGACCACATCTATGACGGCGCCGTGCTGGCCCTGCTCAGGGCTCTGGGGGTTTCTCCCGAGCATGCGGCGGCGGAAGAACTGAAGGCCTGCGCCTATCTGCTGGGTTGTGTGTCGGAAGGCAGTACCGCGCTGTTCGGGCGCGGTGGCGTGGCCGATCCGCGTTTTCAGGCCATGAAGCAGCAGGCCCGGCGGGTGATGGTGGCTGCGCTGCAGGACGCCCTGCGCAAGTCCAAGGCGGCCACCCTGAGCTGACGTGCCGCGGCGCAGACAAGAAAGCCAACCTTCCGGTTGGCTTTCTTTTTGTTCATGCCGCTTGTCGGATTCGAACTGACGACCTACCGCTTACAAGGCGGTTGCTCTACCAACTGAGCTAAAGCGGCGAGGGCGCGATTATAGCCCGGCCTCAGGCCAGCGCCACCGGAATGCCGGCAATCTTCGCGGCCCATTCCTTCGGGCCGGTCTCATGCACGCTCGTGCCCTGCGCGTCGACGGCCACCGTCACCGGCATGTCGACCACGTCGAATTCGTAGATGGCCTCCATGCCCAGATCCTCGAAACCAACGACTTTCGCATTCTTGATGGCCTTCGAAACGAGGTAGGCCGCACCGCCGACCGCCATCAGATAGGCGGAGCGGTTGTCGCGGATGGCCTCGATGGCGGTGGGGCCGCGTTCGGCCTTGCCGACCATGGCGATGAGCCCGGTCTGCTCCAGCATCATGCGCGTGAACTTGTCCATGCGCGTGGCGGTGGTCGGGCCGGCCGGGCCGACCGCTTCGTCACGCACCGGATCGACCGGGCCGACGTAGTAGATGATGCGGTTGGTGAAATCGACCGGCAGCTTCTCGCCCTTGGCCAGCATGTCGGCGATGCGTTTGTGTGCGGCGTCGCGGCCGGTGAGCATCCTGCCGTTGAGCAGCAGCACCTGACCGGGCTTCCACGAGGCGACTTCTTCCTTGCTCAGCGTATCGAGATTTACGCGGGTCGCGACCTTGGTGTCGGCCTGCCAGGTGACGGCCGGCCAGTCTTCGAGCTTCGGCGTTTCGAGGTGTGCAGGGCCGGAGCCGTCCAGATGGAAATGCACGTGGCGCGTGGCCGCACAGTTGGGGATCATCGCCACCGGCAGGCTGGCGGCGTGGGTGGGGTAGTCG
>JAJLLM010000061.1:0-7020 GCA_033837965.1 Pseudazoarcus pumilus | reverse complement strand
AGGAAACCTATCTCGGCTGGCCCGAGCGCCTGTTCGTGCGCATCAACGGCCTGCTGCCGCGCTGCGTGGACCGCGCGCTGCGCAAACACCTTCCGGTCGTGCGGCGTTTTGCCGGCGATCCGGCCAACGAAAGGAGAACCGCATGAACACCATCCGCAACATCCTGTTCCTCACCGCCTGCCTGTGGGGCATGAACGCGCAGGCGCTGGACGCGCGCGGGCAGGAAAAGCTCAGGGAGATCCAGTCCGAGTGGGCCGAGATCAAGTACCGCTCGCCCGACAAGGCGCAGGAACAGGCCTTCGAGCGCCTCGACGCCACCACGCGCGAGGCGCTGGCCGAATCGGCCGATGCCCCCGAGCTGCTGATCTGGCGCGGCATCGTGCTGGCGTCGTGGGCCGGCGCCAAGGGCGGGCTGGGCGCACTCGATCTGGTCAAGCAGGCACGCAGCAGTCTGGAGGCCGCGCTGGAGAAGGACCCGGCCGCGCTCGACGGCTCGGCCTGGACCAGCCTCGGCTCGCTGTACTACCAGGTGCCGGGCTGGCCCATCGGTTTCGGCAACGACGAGCGCGCCGAGGAAATGCTGCTGAAGGCGCTCGCCATCAACCCCGACGGCATTGATCCGAACTACTTCTACGGCGATTACCTGGTGCACGAGCGCCGGTATGATGAAGCCCGTGCGGCCCTGCTCAAGGCGCGTGCTGCCGCCCCGCGTTCCGGGCGCGAGCTGGCCGACGAGGGGCGTCGCGGGGAGATCGACGCCTTGCTCGCGAAGATCGACGAGAAGACGCAGAAGTGAATTCGGCGGGCCAGCCCTGCCGTGGAGGGTGAATGCGCATCCTGCTGGTCGAGGACGACGCCGATCTGGGTGAGGGCATCCTCGTTGCACTCAAGCCCGAGCACTACACCGTCGACTGGATGCGCGACGGTCGTAGCGCCCTGCATGCCCTGCAGAGCGAGAGCTTCGACATCGCCATCCTCGACCTCGGCCTGCCGCGCATGGACGGCATCGAGGTGCTGCGCGCCCTGCGCGCGGTGGGCAATGCGGTGCCGGTGCTGGTGCTCACCGCGCGCGACGCCACCGCCGACCGCATCGCCGGGCTCGATGCCGGCGCCGACGACTACCTCATCAAACCCTTCGACGTGGCCGAGCTGAAAGCGCGGCTGCGCGCACTGCTGCGACGCAGCTTCAGTCGCCCGCAGCCGCTGCTGGAGTACCGCGACATCGTGCTCGATCCGGCCAGCCAGAGCGTCACCTGGCGGGGCGCGTCGGTGCTGCTGACGCGCAAGGAATTCCTGCTGCTGCATGAACTCCTGAGCCAGCCCGGCCGCGTGTTCACGCGCGACAAGCTGCAGCAGGCGCTGTACGGCTGGGGCGAGGAGGTGGAGAGTAACGCGCTGGAGGTGCATGTGCATCACCTGCGCAAGAAGTTCTTCCCCGAACTGATCCGCACCGTGCGTGGTGTGGGCTATCTGGCGGACAAGGTCTGATGCGCTCGATCCGCACACGCGTGCTGGTCCGCGCGCTGGGAGCGCTGGCGGTGGCGCTCACGCTGCTGTCGCTGAAGGGCTTTCTGGATGCCCGGCACGAGACCGAGGAACTCTTCGACGCCCAGCTTGCGCGCAGCGCGCGGCTCATTGCCGGCATGCTCGCCGGCCCCACGCTGGAGGGTGACCGCGCCGCGCTGCAGGCGGCCCTGGATGCCGCTTCGTCCGGCGAAGAGGGCGGGCCGGGGCACCGCTACGAGACCAAGCTGGCCTTCCAACTGGTGGATGCGACAGGGGCCGTGCGGCTGGAATCGGCCAGCGCGCCGGCCGGCCTGCTCGATGCCTTGTTGCAGTCGACCGGCGCGTCGGCCGGCGGTCTGGATGCCCTGGCGGGCTATCACGACGTTTCCGCCGGCAAGCACCGCTGGCGCGTCTTCGTGCTGCGCAGCGGCGAGGCCCCGCCGCGCTGGGTGCTGACGGCCGAGCGCAGCGATGTGCGTGGCGAACTGGTCGGCAGCATCGCGCTGGGCAGCCTGATTCCCGATCTGGTCGGCTTGCCGCTCATCGCCTTGCTGGTGTGGCTGGCCATCGGCTCCGGCCTGAAACCGCTGCGGCAGATGGTGGCGATGATCCGCGCGCGTGATCCCGAACGCCTCACGCCGCTGTCGCTGGCGCCGCTGCCGAGCGAACTGGAGCCGGTGGTGGCGGCGCTCAACCGTCTGCTGGCGCAGGTGGACCACGTGCTCGAACGCGAGAAACGCTTCCTCGCCGATGCCGCGCACGAGTTGCGCACGCCGCTGGCGGTGTTGCGCATCCAGGCACAGAACGCGCTCGAAGCGGGGGAGCAGGCCGACCGCGAGGTTGCGCTGCGCCAGTTACAGGGCGGTGTGGAGCGCGCGACGCGGGTGGTGGAGCAGTTGCTTACGCTGGCCCGCCTCGAACCTGGCGCGGCGGATTCGACGCACGCCGTGCACGATGTGGCGGCCTGCGTGCGGGCCGAACTGGCCGAACTCACCCCGCTGGCGCTGGAGCGCGGTCAGGACCTCGAATACGTGGTGGCCGGGCACGCCGATCTGCACGCACCGTGCGACGCCGACGCCCTCGCCATCCTGCTGCGCAATCTGGTCGGCAACGCCGTGCGGCATGCACCGTCGGGTGGCCGTGTGCGGGTTTCGTTGGCCCGCGAGGGCGCGCAACTGCGGCTGGAGGTGGAGGACGACGGTCCCGGCGTGGCGCCGGCCGAGCGGTCGCGCCTGACCGAACGCTTCTGCCGTCTCGACGAAGGCGGCGGCGCCGGCCTGGGCCTGTCCATCGTGCGGCGCATCGTCGAATTGCATGCAGGCGCGCTGCGCTTCGACGACTCCGCCTTGGGCGGATTGAAGGTGACGGTCGAACTGCCTGCCGCACAGGAGGCTACACGTTGATGGAGCTGGCGCTGATCCTGTTCAGCACGCTGTGCGCGGGCGCCTGCATCCCGCTCGGCGGCGTGCTGGCGCGTATCGAGCACCTGCGCCCGCGCTGGCTGGAGACCGAACTGCGTCACGGTGTGATCGCCTTCGGCGGCGGCGTGCTGATCGCCGCCGTGGCCTTCGTGCTGGTGCCGGAGGGCGATGCCTTCATCGGGAATCCACTCATTGGCGTGGCCTGCCTGCTGGCCGGCGGTGCGGCGTTCTTCGCCTTTGAGCGGGCGCTCGGCGCGCGCCGACGCGAGCGCCCGCAGCTGATGGCGATGCTGCTCGATTACGTCCCCGAATCGCTCGCACTTGGCGGCGCCTTCGCGGTGGGCGCTGAATCGGCGCTGCTGTTGGCGCTGTTCATTGGCCTGCAGAACATCCCCGAAGGGTTTAACGCCTATCGCGAACTACGCGAGGCCGGGCGTGATGATCGCGCCATCCTGCGTTTCATGCTGTGGCTGCTGCCCATCGGGCCGCTGCTCGCGCTGGTCGGCTGGGTCTGGCTGGACGAACACCCCGCGCTGCTCGGCGGCGTGATGCTGTTCGCCGCCGGCGGCATTCTGTATCTGGTGTTCCAGGACATCGCGCCGCAGGCCCGCATGCGCCGGCATTGGGCGCCGCCGCTGGGTGCGGTCGCGGGATTCGCGCTGGGCATGCTCGGGATGGCACTGAGCGGCTAGAGAGCAAAAAAAAAGCGACGGCCGCAGCCGTCGCCCTCGTTGCCTGCCCTTTCGATTCAGGCCGCCTTGGCCTGCACGGCGTGGCCGCTGACGCGGTTGACGCCGCTGATCAGCGCCTTGATGGAGGCGGTGACGATGTTGGGGTCGATGCCCACACCGTAGCGGTCGCCGGCCACGCCGGGGGCCGTGACCTCGATGAAGGCGCAGGCCTGGGCGTGGCTGCCTTCGCCCACGGACGGCATCGAGCGCTCCTCGAAGCTGCGCACGTCGACCGCGATGCCCTGCGCGCGCAGCGCGTGCACGGCGGCGTCGATGGGGCCGTTGCCCTCGCCGGTGAGGATGTGGGTGACGCCGTCCATCTCCACCTTGATGCGGATGCCCTGCGCCTTGCCCTGCTCGAACAGGTGATGTTCGACGTAGCGCACCGGGCTGGCGGTGTCGAGGTAGGTCTGGTTGAACAGCTTCCAGATGGATTCGGCGGTCATTTCGCCGCCTTCGGCGTCGGTCACGCGCTGCACCTCGGCGGAGAACTCCACCTGCAGGCGGCGCGGCATGACCATGCCGTACTCGGCTTCGAGCAGGAAGGCGATGCCGCCCTTGCCGGACTGGCTGTTCACGCGGATCACCGAGTCATAGCTGCGGCCCACGTCGGCCGGGTCCATGGGCATGTACGGCACGTTCCACTTGGCATCCGGCTGCTGCTTGGCGAAGCCCTTCTTGATGGCGTCCTGGTGCGAGCCCGAGAAGGCCGTATACACGAGGTCGCCGACCCACGGATGGCGCGGATGCACCGGCAACTGCGTGCAGTGCTCGGCAGTGCGCGCAATGGTGTTGATGTCCGAGAAGTCGAGTTCCGGCCAGATGCCCTGGGTGTAGAGGTTCATTGCCAGCGTGACGAGGTCGACGTTGCCGGTACGCTCGCCGTTGCCGAAGAGGCAGCCTTCCACGCGGTCCGCGCCCGCCATCACGCCCAGCTCGGCCGCGGCCACGGCGGTGCCGCGGTCGTTGTGCGGGTGCAGGCTGAGGATCACGCTGTCGCGGCGGGCGAGGTTGCGGTGCATCCACTCCACCTTGTCGGCGTAGATGTTGGGCGTGCACACCTCGACCGAAGCGGGCAGGTTGAGGATGACCTTGTTGTCCGGCGTGGCGCCCCAAGTTTCGGTGACAGCGTCACACACTTCCTTGGCGAACTCGAGTTCGGTGTCGCTGAAGGTCTCCGGGCTGTACTGCAATACCCACTCGGTTTCCGGGTGCTGGGCGGTGAGTTCCTTGATGAGCTTGACCGCGTCCACCGCCATGGCCTTGACCTCGTCGCGCGTGAAGCCGAAGACGACTTCGCGGAACTGGTCGGAGGTGGCGTTATAGACGTGCACGATGGCGCGGCGCGCACCGGCCAGCGCCTCGATGGTGCGGCGGATGAGCGGCTCGCGCGCCTGCGTGAGGCCTTCGATGGTCACGTCGGCCGGGATGTGGCCTTCGGTGATGAGCTTGCGCACGAAGTCGAACTCGGTCTGCGAGGCCGACGGGAACGCCACCTCGATCTCCTTCAGGCCGATCTCGCACAGCATCTTGAACATGCGCAGCTTCTTCTCGCCGTTCATCGGCTCGAACAGGGCCTGGTTACCGTCGCGCAGATCGGTGCTCATCCAGATCGGCGGGCGGGTGATGGTCTTGTTCGGCCAGGTACGGTCGGGAAGATTGACCGGCGGATACGGGCGGTATTTGACGGAAGGATCGCGCAACATCGGCATGGTGGACCTCGTTTGACTGTGGCTGCGTCGCATTACCGGGCCTGCGTCATCCGCTTCTGGCGGGGGGGCGGGCCGTTCGCCGCGGGTTTGTGACCGGGGGCGAGGCGCGGTGCTCTGGTGGATCAGCGCGCTGCAATGCCGACTGCAATGGAGTGGAAGTCTACGCCGGTCGGGCGAGCATGGGCTTGCGAAAGTGCGCTGGGATCGGGGCTGGGTTGGCAGATTATTGCGCGAAGTGATGAATCGGAAGATGATTCATCCATTCCTTCCCGAACGGGCGCAAAAATCATGATCCAGCTCGACCGCTACGACCGCGCCATCCTCGAAATCCTTCAGCAGGATGGCCGCATCAGCAACCAGGATCTCGCCGACCGCATCGGCCTGTCGCCGTCGCCCTGCCTGCGCCGCGTACGTGCGCTGGAGGAGTCCGGCCTCATCACCGGCTACCGCGCCGTGCTCGACCCCAAGGCGCTGGGCCTGTCGCTGATGGCGCTGATCCACATCAGCATGGACAAGCACACGCCCGAACGCTTCGCCAACTTCGAGGCGCGCATCGCCGAAATCCACAACATCGTCGAATGCCTGCTCATCACCGGCCAGCAGGCCGACTACCAGTTGAAGGCGGTGGTAGCCGACATGGACGACTACCAGAACCTGCTGCTAAACCGCGTCACGCGCATCGAGGGGGTGACGGGGGTGCATTCGAGCTTCGTGATGCGGCGGGTGGTGGATCGGGGGGTGTTGCCGGTCGGATGAGAGCCGCCTGTGTCAGCAGTCAAGTCTTGCTCTGCTTCCTGCTCTCACTGATCCAGTCTGATATCGCGAAAAGTAGCCCTGATACCACAAACGTCAGGTGGATCAGTACCTTCCACATCAGTTGTTCGCTGGTCAGCGTGGTGCTGACGAGGAAGGCCTTGAGCAATTCGACCGCCGAGATGGCGACGATGGCGCTGATGAGTTTCATCTTCAGGTCGGCGAAGCCGACCTTGCCCATCCACGCCGGGCGATCCTCGTGGGCGCCGATGGCCAGTTTCGACACGAAATTCTCGTAACCGCTAAATACGATGATGAGCAGCAGCACGGCGATCAGTGCGGTATCGACCAGAGTGAGGATGGAGATCACCGTATCGTGTTCGATGATGCCGAGCGCACCACCGAACAGCGCGATCAATTCCTTGGCGAACTTGATGAGCAGCACGCCGATGGCCAGGATGAGGCCGATGAAGAAGGGCGCGAGCAGCCAGCGGCTGGCGAAGATGGTGGATTCGAGCTTGCGTTCGAACTTGCCGGGATCTTCCTGCATGACGGGCGATTCTCGTGTGGTTGTGGCCGTGATGGTGCAGGAGGTGCGTGACGTTGTCACGCGTGCGGGCAAGCGGCGGCATCGAGCCGCCAACAGCGCGTCAGTCCTCCGGGTCGCAGCGTCCGCTGCCGCCGCATGCGCCACAGATATCGCCGCTGTCGGGCAGGATGCCGCGCCCGTTGCAGCAGGGGCAGGTGAGGCGGCGTTCCTTGCGGTCGTCGCGCATGCCCCAGCGGCGCTCGAAGTTGTCGATGGAGCGCGTGAGGAGTCGGATGAGGGCTTCGATCATGGTGCGCCAGTATGGCGCACTGTGGCTCCGTCGAGGCCCAGCCGGCGCACGATGCCGA
>JAJLLM010000060.1:0-11677 GCA_033837965.1 Pseudazoarcus pumilus | reverse complement strand
GGGTCGGCCCGCTGACCGGCTTCCGCAACAAGATGGGCCGCCTGTTCAACGCCGAGATCGTGCTCAACGACGAGAAGCAGCCGACCTTCGACTTCGGCCAGCCCAAGGACGACGAATCTGCCGAGCCGGTGGATTTCTCCGCCCAGCAGTCGCTCGGCCCCTGCCCCAAGTGCGGCGGCGGGGTGTTCGAGCACGGCATGGCCTATGTGTGCGAGAAATCGGTGGGGCCGCAGAAGAGCTGCGACTTCCGCTCGGGCAAGATCATCCTGCAGCAGCCCATCGAGCGCGAGCAGATGGTCAAGCTGCTCACCGACGGCAAGACCGATCTGCTCAAGGGCTTTGTCTCCAGCCGCACGCGCCGCAAGTTCTCGGCGTTTCTGGTGCGCGGCAAGGACGGCAAGGTCGGTTTCGAGTTCGAACCGCGCAAGCCCAAGGCCGACGACGCCGAGGCGCCCAAGAAGAAGCGCGTGGCCAAGGCCTCCTGACGTACCGCCGGCAATGAAAAAGGCCCCTTTCGGGGCCTTTTGTGTTGGTGCCGGGCGCTCAGGCGAGCAGGCTGCGCAGCATCCAGGCGGTCTTCTCATGCACCTGCATGCGCTGCGTCAGCAGATCGGCACTGGGTTCATCGTTGGCGGCATCGACCAGCGGCATCAGACTGCGCGCAGTCTTGATGACGGCCTCCTGACCCTTCACGAGGTGGCGGATCATGTCTTCCGCCGACGGCACACCCTTGGGCTCCTTCAGGCTGGTCAGTTTGGCGAACTCGGCGTAGGTGCCGGGTGCCGGAAAACCCAGCGAGCGGATGCGCTCGGCCACCGCATCGACAGCCAGCGCAAGTTCGTTGTACTGCGCCTCGAACATCAGGTGCAGGGTGTTGAACATCGGGCCGGTGACGTTCCAGTGGAAGTTGTGGGTGGTCAGGTACAGCGTGTAGCTGTCAGCGAGCAGGCGCGACAGACCCTCGGCGATCTGCGCACGATCCTTCTTGTTGATGCCGATATCGATATCCATTCAATCCTCCAGACAGAAACCTGCGATGGCCGGCGGCGCCGGCGACATATCCATGCTACGGGTATGGTCTGGAAATGGCCAATTGAAAAGCCGCAAGTGCCCGATCAAACCACTTGATGGGGCTCAGGCCGCTTCCTCCACCGGCATGCGCCCGACCGGGCGGGCGCCGGGCAGGCCGCATTCGTGGATGGCCTGACGCAGCACGTCGATGGCGCCGCTGCGCGGATACGTCACGCGCCAGGCCAGCGCCACGCGGCGGGTAGGCTGCGGCTCGGCAAACGGGCGCACGGCCACCAGCGCGTTGTTCTCCTGCAGCTCGTCGGCCGCGGAACTGGGCAGGATGGTAACCCCCAAGCCGGAGGCCACCATGTGGCGGATGGTCTCCAGCGAGCTGCCTTCCAGCGTGCGCTGCAGGCCGCCGACATTGCGGCACTGCGGACAGACCTCCAGCACCTGGTCGCGGAAGCAGTTACCGGCACCGAGCAGCAGCAACTGGTCGTCGGCCAGCTTGTCGGCCTCGATGGTCTTCTCCGCCGCCCACGGGTGACCCGCCGGCAGCAGCACGCGGAAGGGTTCGTCGTACAGCGGTTGAGCCACCACGCCGGCTTCCTCGAAGGGCAGGGACAGGATCACCACGTCCAGCTCACCGCGCTTGAGCTGCTCCACCAGCACATGCGTGAAGTTCTCCTGGATCACGAGCGGCATCTTCGGCGCATGCTTGCGCATCAGCGGAATCAGGCGCGGCAGCAGGTAGGGCCCGATGGTGTAGATGACCCCTAGGCGCAGCGGACCGGACAGCGGATCCTTGCCGGCCGCGGCAATCTCCGGGATCAGCGCGGCTTCGACCAGCACCTTCTCGGCCTGGTTGACGATACGCTGACCCACCGCGGTGATCTTGACCTCGGTCGCGCTGCGCTCGAACAATTGCACGCCGAGCTCTTCCTCGACCTTCTTGATCGCGACCGACAGCGTGGGCTGGCTGACGTGGCAACGCTCGGCCGCCCGCCCGAAGTGGCGTTCGCGTGCGAGGGCCACGAGATAGCGCAGATCGGTGAGGGTCATGCATGAAACTCCTGTGTGGGCGCGGCGCGGCGAAGAGCCGCGGCGCCGGAAAGCACTCGAGACAGAGGATACGACAGCTTTGCGGACTGCGGCACGGGAACACATCGGACGCCCCGGCGTCTACCCGACCGCTTCAGAACCTTTCGGAGGACAGGCATTCATGCGCCATTCGATTTCACGTACCGTCGTGACACTGTGCATCGCACTCGGCACCACCGCGCTGGCCATCCCGCCGACCGCCCTCGCGGCCGCGCCGGAATCCCAGACGCTGGTGAAGCCCAACCGCTTCGGCCTGCCGGATTTCGGTGACCTCGTGGCCGAGGTGTCGCCGGCGGTGGTCAACATCAGCGTGGTGCACACCCAGACGGCCGCCAGCAGCGGCTCCCACCCCTTCGCCGACGACCCGATGTTCGACCTGCTGCGGCGCTTCGGCATTCCCATGCCCAATTTCCCGGGTCAGCCGCAGGGCCCGCAGCAGCGCGGTCCGCAGATCAGCCGCGGCATCGGCTCGGGCTTCATCATCAGTGCCGACGGCTACGTGCTGACCAACGCGCATGTGGTCAGCGAGCGCGGCACCGACACCGAAGTAACGGTGCGCCTGCTCGACCGCCGCGAGTTCAAGGCCAAGGTCATCGGCACCGATCCGCGCACCGACATCGCCGTGCTCAAGATCGACGCCACCGGCCTGCCCACCGTGAAGCTCGGTGATCCCGAGCAGGCGCGCGTGGGTGAATGGGTGGTCGCGGTCGGCTCGCCTTTCGGCTTCGATTCGACGGTCACCGCCGGCATCATCTCGGCCAAGGCGCGCCGCCTGCCGAGCGAGACCTACGTGCCCTTCATCCAGACCGACGTGGCCATCAACCCCGGCAACTCGGGCGGCCCGCTGTTCAACCTGGCGGGCGAGGTGATCGGCATCAACGCCCAGATCTACTCGCGCTCGGGCGGCTTCATGGGCATCTCCTTCGCCATTCCGATCGACGTCGCGCTCAACGTGAAGGACCAGCTCGTCGAGTTCGGCCGCGTCCAGCGCGGCCGTCTGGGCGTACTGATCCAGCCGGTCGACAAGGAGCTCGCGCAAAACTTCGGCCTGTCCGAGCCATACGGCGCGCTGGTCTCGCGCGTCGAACCCGATTCGGCCGCGGCCAAGGCCGGGCTGCAGCCGGGCGACATCATCACCGGCGTGGGCGGCATGCGCGTCGAGGAATCGACCGATCTGCCGCGCATCATCGGCGAGAAGCGCCCCGGCACGAAGGTGCAGCTCGATGTCTGGCGTGAGCGCGCCAACCGCCGCATCACCGCGACCCTCGACGAAATGCCGGCCGACGACGCCCCGCCCGCCGCCCCGAAAACGGCGCCCGAACCGGACGACAGCGTTGGTGCGCTGGGCCTGCGCGGCCGCAACATCGACCCGGCCGAAGCCGGCCGGCTGGGCATTCCCGGCGGCGTGCTGGTCGAGGGCGTGAGCGGTGCAGCGGCCAAGGCCGGGCTGCGTGAGGGGGACATCGTGCTGGCGCTGAACAACCAGGGCGTGGCCAATCTGGCCGAGCTGCGCGCACGCGTCGAAGCCTCCGGCAAGCGCTTCGCGCTGCTGGTGCAGCGCGGAGACGGGCGCATCTTCCTGCCAGTCGTACTGGACTGAGGGCGCGTCCTGCAAACGCGACGGCCGGCTTCCAGCCGGCCGTTTTTCGTTCACACGCGGAAACGCGCCACCGCCTCCTGCAGCCGCGCCGCCAGCGCCTCAAGCTGGCGCGCCGCCTCCACCGTGCGGTCAATGGCGGCATTGTTGTCGCGTGCCATGCGGGCGATCTCCTCGATGCTGCCGCTGACACTGTCCGACGACTGGCGCTGCGAAGCAGCCGAGGCCGCAATGTCGTCCAGCCCGGTGCCGACTTCGGCCACCAGTGCGTTGGCGGCGTCCAGCACCTGCGACACCTTGCCGGCCGCCTCGCGGCTCGATTCGATGTGGCTGATGCCTTCCGTCAGCGACTTCTGTACTGCCTTGGACTGATTCAGGATCTCGTGCGTGATCTTGTCGATCTCGCCCGCCGACATCGCCGACTTCTCGGCCAGCTTGCGCACCTCGTCGGCCACCACCGCGAAGCCGCGCCCCTGCTCACCGGCGCGGGCCGCCTCGATGGCTGCATTGAGCGCCAGCAGATTGGTCTGCTCGGCGATCTCGCGCACCTCGCTGGTCATGCCGGTGATGGAGCCGGCCGACTGCACGAAGGCGTCGATCAGTTCCGCCAGGTGCTGCACCGCCGACTCGACATGCGACACCTCGCCGATCAGGTGGCGCAGGCTGGCCTGCCCCTCGGCCGAGCGCGCCAGACTCTCGCGTGAGCGCTCGCGCACCTGCTCGGTGCTGGCGGCGATCTGGCTGATATCCCCGGCCAGTTCCTCGACCGACACCGCAGCGCGCTCGGACTGATCGTTCTGGCGGTGCGAGCCCTGCGCCACGCGGCTGGCGTCCTCGGCCAGCTCGCGCGCCGAACGCGTCACCACGCCGGCCGATTCACCCACGTTGCGCACCAGTTCGGCGATGGTGCCGAGCATGCGGTTGAAGGTACCGGCGGTGCGGCCGATCTCGTCGTCACCCTCCACCGGCAGGCGGCGCGTCAAGTCACCGCCGCCCTGCGCCAGCTCCTCCAGCGTTTCGGATAGGTGACTCATCGGTCGCGTCACGACCCGGCGGATGAAGAAGTACACGAAGGCCATCAGCGGCAGCGAGGCCAACAGCGCGAACAGGATGCTCTCGTTGCGCAGCTTCGCCACCGCCTCGTTGGCGCGGTCCAGCGACACGCGCATCGACACCGCTCCGAGCGGCGTACCTTCCGGCACCTGATGGCACATCAGGCAGTTCTTGCCGAGGTAGTTGGCGCTCGCCAGCGACGGCACCACCACGCGCAGATGCTCGCCATGCTGGGCGTCCGACTCCACCCGCATCACTGCCTGACCGCTGGCCAGCACCGCGCGCTCCGTCTCGTCCACCACCATCTCGCCCGCCTTGCCCGGCCCGAAGGCCTTGCTCACCGCCTCGGCGCGCAGCACCTTGAGCTGACGCACCACCACCAGCTCCTTGATCTGGTCGAGGAACACATCACGCTGATCCACCGTGCCGGTGATCATCATTCCGGTCAGGCCGGCCATCGTCATCTCGTTGATGGTGCTGGCGAACTCCTTGGCCTGCTCAACGGCGTTGCGCCGGTTACTGTGGGTCTCCCACGCAATCAGGCTGCCCCAGGCAATCACCAGCATCAGCCAGATCGCGCCGGTCAGGCGCATCCAGATCGGGGTATCGGAAAAACGGGACGACATGGTCAGGCTTCCACTGTGGCACCGCGGGGGCGGCGTGATTTCAATGTCGGCATGAGGGTTCTGACAGTTGTCACCGCACATGCATCAGTGCCTGCAGGGTATGCGGCAATGCCGTTGCAGTTGCTGATCCAGATCAGATAGATTCGAACCAAATGCCCGGCTCAAGGTCATTTCGCCGTTGCTGCGATGCAGCGGCACACCCGGATACCACCCACATCAGGAGCAACACCATGAAGAAGTCCCTGCTCGCCGCCGCGCTTGGCCTCGCCACGCTGGCTGCCGCCACGGCCGCCACTGCGCAATCCGCCTCCGACATGATCAAGTTCCGCCAGTCCGGCTACAGCTTCATGTCGTGGAACATGGGCAACATCAAGGCCCAGCTCGAAGGCGCGAACTACGACCAGGCCCGTGTCGCCGCCGCTGCCAATGTCATCGCTGCCATCGCCAACTCGGGCATGGGTGCGCTGTATGCGCCGGGCACCGACAAGGGCACCGGCTGGAAGGAAACCCGCCTCAAGTCGGAGTTCTTCGCCGAGCAGGACAAGGTGCGTGAAATTGCGGTTAACTTCGTTCAACAGGCGAACAAGCTGCAGCAAGTTGCCGCCAACGGCGACAAGGCTGCGGTTGCTGCGCAGTTCGGCGAGGTCGGCAAGGCCTGCAAGGCCTGTCACGACAACTACCGCGAAAAAGAATAAGGCTCCGGCCTCAACGAAACGGCCACCCGCGGGTGGCCGTTGTGCTTTCTGGCTGTCTCAGCCGTAGGTCACATAAGCGCAGCGCATGTGACGCCAGCGGTGAGAACAGCGCACCCCGCCGTCAGGGGCGCACCGCTACGCGGCGCTTGCCTGACCTACGCAAACCCAACGCGGCCTGCGCAGGCTCACGCCTCACCACCCCATATTGGCCGGAGGCGGTGGCGGCGGAGGGGGCAGCAGGGCGCCGCTCGCCGCCCAGACCGCGCCCAGCGCAACGGTCAGCGCAATGACGAAAGCCGCCACACCGCCGCCGCGCGCTTCGCGGTGCTCGCCCTCGACCCGCTTGCGGCCGGTGATCATGGGCGTGAGGATGTCGTCGCGCCTGGCGCGCACGTAATACAACACCGCCGCGACGTGCAGCACGACCAGCCCGTACAGGAACCACTCGCCCTGCCGGTGCAGGCCCGACAGCCAGCCGCTGGTGTCCGACGACACGGCCGGCACCAGCGGGCCGTTGAAGGCGATGTCGTCGTTCGAGAACAAGCCGGTCCCGACCTGGAAGGCCACCACGCCGAGCAGCGCCAGCACCGACAGCGCACCGAGCGGATTGTGGCCCACGCCGTCCCAGCGGCCGGCCAGATAGTCGCGGATCGCGCGCGGCCCCGGCACGAAGTCGGTGAAGCGCGCATAGGTGGAGCCGACCACGCCCCAGGCGATGCGGAACACTACCAGTCCGACGATGGCCAGCCCGATGCGGCCGTGCCACAGCATGGCGTTGCCGCCGATCTTGACCGTCACCACCGCCGCGACGACCAGCATGGCGAGCGACCAGTGGAACAGCCGGGTGGGCAGATCCCAGACCTTGATGATGTGTTCGCTCATGCTTTCTCCATGACGCTGCGGACGGCGAGGAATTCGCCGAGGATGCGCGCGGTGTGCGACCGCGTGACGCTGCAAACAGTTTCCACCGGCCCATGCGCGACGATCTCGCCGCCGCCGTCACCGCCCTCGGGGCCGAGGTCGATGAGCCAGTCGGCTTCCGCCATCACGTCCAGATCATGCTCGATCACCAGCACCGTATGGCCGGCATCCGCTAGCCGGTGCAGCACGTGGATGAGCTTTTCCACATCGGCCATGTGCAGGCCCACGGTAGGCTCGTCGAGCACGTATAGCGTGTGCTTCTCGGGCGGCAGTGGGCGACCGCCGGTGGCGTCGGATTCGCCCGCACGGCCGCGCACCTTGGATAGCTCCGCCACCAGCTTGATGCGCTGCGCCTCGCCACCCGACAGCGTCGGGCTGGGCTGGCCCAGCGTCAGGTAACCCAGCCCCACGTCCTGCAGCAGGCGCAACGGGTGGGCGATGGACGGGTGAGCGGCGAAGAAGTCCACCGCGTCTTCCACCGGCATGTTCAGCACATCGGCCGCCGACTTGCCGCGCCATGCCACCGCCAGCGTCTCGGCGTTGAAGCGTTTTCCGCCGCAGGCTTCGCACGGCAGCTTCACGTCGGGCAGGAAGTTCATCTCCACCGTGACCTGGCCCTGGCCCTCGCACACCGGGCAGCGCCCGGCGCCGGTGTTGAAGGAGAAGCGCGAGGCGTTCCAGCCGCGCGTCTTGGCGTCGAAGGTCTCGGCAAAGAGCTTGCGGATGGCGTCCCAGAAGCCGACATAGGTCGCCGGGCAGGAGCGTGGCGTCTTGCCGATGGGCGTCTGGTCCACTTCCAGCACGCGCCCAACCTGCTGCCAGCCGTCGATGGCCTCGCAGCCCACCAGCTTGCCGGCCTCGGCATTGGTCGGCACGGCGGCGGCCTTGCGGCCCGACTTGCCGGCGGCCATCACCTCGCGCCGCAGGTTGGCCAGCAGCACGTCGCGCGCTAGCGTGGATTTGCCCGAGCCGGACACGCCGGTGACCACCGTCAGCCGGCCCAGCGGCACACGCGCTTCCACCCCCTTGAGGTTGTGCAGATTGGCGCCGCGCACCTTCAGCGCCGGATGCTCGTCCGCCATGTCGCGGCGCGGCTGCAGCGGGTGCAGCAGCGGGGCGCGCAGACAGCGGCCGGTGGCCGAATCGGGCGCGGCCTTGAGATCGTCCAGCGTGCCGGCGGCCGTGACCTGCCCGCCGCGCACACCGGCGCCGGGGCCGAGGTCGATGACGTGGTCGGCACGGCGGATGGTGTCCTCGTCGTGCTCCACCACCAGCAACGTGTTGCCACGGTCGCGCAGGGCTTCGAGCGTGTCGAGCAGCAGGCGGTTGTCGCGCGGGTGCAGGCCGATGGTGGGTTCGTCGAGGATGTAGCACACGCCGCGCAGGTTGGAGCCGAGCTGCGCCGCCAGCCGGATGCGCTGTGCCTCGCCACCCGACAAGGTGGGCGCGGCGCGGTCGAGCGCCAGATAACCCAGCCCGACCTTGTGCAGGAACTCCAGCCGGCCCTTGATCTCGCTCACCAGATCGCGGCCGATGTCCTTTTCGCGCCCCGCCAGTTTAATGGCGTCGAAGAAACCCGCCACCTTGTCGACGGCGAAGGACGACAGCTCGTGGATGCCGAGGTCGCGGAAGCGCACGGCGCGTGCCACCGGGTTCAGGCGCGCGCCCTCGCAGGCCGGGCAGGTCTCGTCGGCGACGTGTTCGTCCTCGGCCAGATCGAGCGCGTTCGGGTCTTCAATGCGGCCCGACACCTTCTGCCCGGTGCCGAAGCAGCTCGGACACCAGCCGTGCTTGGCGTTGTACGAGAACAGCCGCGGGTCCGGCTCGGGGAAGCTGGTGCCGCAGCACGGGCAGGCGCGCTTGGTGGAAAAGGTCAGCGGCTGCGCGTCCAGCGCGCCCAGCCGCAGCACCTTGACCACGCCCTTGCCGTGTTCCAGCGCGGTTTCCAGCAGCTCGCGCAGGCGCGCCTCGTTCGCCGCCTTGGGCACCAGCATGCCCACCGGCAAGTCGATGTTGTGTTCCTGATAGCGGTCCAGCCGCGGCCACTTGGTGGTCGGCAGGTATTCGCCATCCACGCGCAGTTGCTCGAAGCCCTTGCCGCGCGCCCACTTGGCGAGGTCGGTGTACAAGCCCTTGCGGTTCACGATGAGCGGCGCGAGCAGCTCGACCGACTCGCCGGCAAAATCCTTGCCGATCTGCGCGGCGATGGCGTCGAAGCTCTGCGGCACCACCGGCACCTCGCAATCCGGGCAGTACTGCGTGCCGAGCTTGACGTAGAGCAGGCGCAGGAAGGGCTGGATCTCGGTCAGCGTGCCGACCGTGCTCTTGCGGCCACCGCGGCTCACGCGCTGCTCGATGGCGACCGTCGGCGGAATGCCGGTGACGTTGTCCACCTCGGGCTTGGCCGCCGGTTGCACGAACTGCCGCGCGTAGGCGTTGAGCGATTCCAGATAGCGACGCTGGCCCTCGCCGAAGACGATGTCGAAGGCCAGCGTGGACTTGCCCGAGCCGGACAGACCGGTGATCACCGTGAACTTGTCGCGCGGAATGTCGAGGCTGACGTTCTTCAGGTTGTGCTCGCGCGCGTGGCGAATGGAGATGGCGGGTGTCGGCACCGCGCGGTACTTCGCCGCGGCTTCCGCCACCTTCGGCAGACCGACTGCGGCAAGCGCCGCACGGTAGTCGCGCATGGCACGGCCGGTGTGCGAGGCCGCTACGCGCATCACCGCCTCGGGCGTGCCGCAGGCCACCACGGCGCCACCGGCCTCGCCACCCTCGGGGCCGAGGTCGATCAGCCAGTCGGCCGCCAGCAGCACGTCGAGGTTGTGCTCGATCACCACCAGCGCATGGCCGGCATCAAGCAGCTTGTCGAAAGCCGCCAGCAGCGTCGCCACGTCGGAGAAGTGCAGGCCGGTGGTGGGCTCGTCGAACAGGAACAACAGGCGTTCGGTCTTGCCCTTGGCGGATTTCTTCTTGGCCTTCACCGCCGCCTCGGCCAGATGGCCGGCGAGCTTCAGGCGCTGCGCCTCGCCGCCCGACAGCGTCGGCACCGGCTGGCCCAGCTTCAGGTATTCCAGCCCCACGTCCGCCAGCGGCGCCAGCGCGGCCAGCACATCCTTTTCGCCCGCGAAGAAGTCCAGCGCCTCGGAAACGGTCATCTCCAGCACGTCGGACACCGACTTGCCGCGCCATTCCAGCTCCAGCACCTCGGGGCGGTAGCGCTTGCCGTCGCAATCCGGGCAGCGCAGATAGACGTCGGACAGGAACTGCATCTCGACATGCTCGAAACCCGAGCCGGTGCAGGTGGGGCAGCGGCCGGTGCCGGTGTTGAAGCTGAAGGTGCCCGGCGTGTAGCCGCGCAGCTTGGCCTCGGGGAGCGCGGCGTAGCGCTTGCGGATGGCGTCCCAGGCGCCGACGTGGCTGACCGGCATGGAACGCGCGCTCTTGCCGATGGGCGACTGGTCGACCATCACCACGCCGGCCAGATGCTCCACGCCGTCGAGGCCCGCGCAGGCATCCGCCGGCAGTTCGGACGATACGCTCTCGCCGAAATGACGCGCCAGCACCGGGTGCAGCACGTCCTGCATCAGCGTGGATTTGCCCGAGCCCGACACGCCGGACACGCACACCAGATGGCCGAGCGGAATCGTCACGTCAATGCCGCGCAGGTTGTGCAGGCGTGCGCCGCGCAAGCTCAGCGCCGCGCCGTCGCCCGCCACCGGACGCGGTTTACGGGAGATGTCCACGCGCTCGCGCCCGGCCAGATAGGCGCCGGTGCGCGAGGCCTGGTCGGCCGCCACCTCGGCCGGCGGCGCGTAGGCCACGATCTGCCCGCCGCGCTCGCCGGGGCCGGGGCCGATGTCGAGCAGGCGGTCGGCCGCCAGCATGATCTGCGGGTCGTGCTCGACCACCACCAGCGTGTTGCCGGCATCGCGCAACCGCGTCATCACGCCGAGGATGCGGTCGATATCGCGCGGGTGCAGGCCGATGCTGGGCTCGTCGAGCACGAACAGCGTGTTCACCAGCGAGGTGCCGAGCGCCGTGGTCAGGTTGATGCGTTGCACCTCGCCGCCGGACAGCGTGCGCGACTGGCGATCCAGCGTGAGGTAGCTCAGCCCGACGCGGTCGAGGTAGTCGAGCCGACCGCGCACCTCGCCCAGCAGCAGCTCGGTGGCTTCGTCCAGCGGCTTGGGCAAGTCCAGACCATCGACGAATTCGCGCACGCGGGCAATCGGCAGTGCCATCAGCTCATGGATGGCACGCCCGCCCAGCCGCCACAGCAGCGCCTCGGGCTTGAGCCGCGCGCCCTGACAGGCCGGGCACTGCGTGTAGCTGCGGTAACGCGACAGCAGCACGCGGATGTGCATCTTGTAGGCCTTGCTCTCCAGCCAGTCGAAGAAGTGACGCACGCCGTACCACTTGCGCGGCCACGACGATTGCCAGCTCTTCCAGGTCTCGTCGCCCTCCAGCACCCAGCGCCGATGCTCGGCCGACAGCTCGCGGAAGGGTACGTCCAGCGGCACGCCGTACTTGGGCGCCATCTTGACCATGTCGTCCTGGCACTCGGCGTAGCTCTTGGATTGCCACGGCTTCACCGCGCCTTCGCGCAGCGTCTTCGATTCATCCGGCACGACCAGGCCTAAATCCACGCCGATCACGCGGCCGAAGCCGCG
>JAJLLM010000059.1:0-20944 GCA_033837965.1 Pseudazoarcus pumilus | reverse complement strand
GAGTGCCGCAGCCGGCCACACCACCAGCGGATCGAACTCGCCGACGTGGCGCTCCCCCGGCGTCACGCGGCGCACCGCGTGCATGGCCGGAATGCGGCCCGCGTCATCCCGCCCGGAGGAGAATTTTCCCGAGAACAGGCTGCCGATGCTCATGCAGCCTCCACTTCGGGCAAGCTGCGCACCGCCGCAACGAATACCTCGGCGCGATGCACGTAGTTGCGGAACATGTCCAGACTAGCGCAGGCCGGCGACAGCAACACGGCATCACCCGGCCGGGCCAGCGCGTCGGCGCGCAGCACGGCGGACTGCAGCGAATCCGCGCGCTCGCAGCCTGCGCCGACAGCCTGCAGCGCGGCCTCGATGCGCGGTGCATCGCGCCCGATCAGCACCACGGCGCGCGCGTGACGTGCCACCACCTCGGCCAGCGGGCGGAAATCCTGCCCCTTGCCATCCCCACCGGCGATCAGCACCACAGGGCAGCCCAGGCCTTCCAGCGCAGCCACGGTTGAACCCACGTTGGTGCCCTTTGAGTCGTCGTAGAACACGACGCCGTCGCGTCGCCGCGCCACCGGCTCGACCCGGTGCGGCAGACCACGGAAGCTCTGCAGCGCCCCGATCATCGGCGCCATTTCGGCCCCTGCCGCCTGCCCCAGCGCCAGGGCTGCCATGGCGTTCATGGCGTTGTGGCGCCCCGCAATCGGCATTGCCGACAAGGGCAACAGCGCCTGCTCGCCGCAGCTCAGCCAGACCCCATCGGTGCGCTCGGACAGGCCGAAATCGCCGGCCCTGGGCGGCTCGCTGCCGAAGCCCACCACCGTGCGCCCCTCACGCTGCATCGCAGCGCAGCGCGCATCGTCGCGGTTGACCACCTGTACGCCGGCGCCGTCGTAGATGCGCGCCTTGATGGCCGCATAAGCCTCGATGCTGCCGTGGCGGTCGAGGTGATCGTCGGTGACGTTGAGCACCACAGCCGCATCGGCATTCAGGCCTTCGGTGGTTTCGAGTTGGAAGCTCGACAGTTCCAGCACCCAGCAGGCGGGCAAGGCTGCGCCGGTTTCGATGCGATCGAGCAGCACGGCCAGCGCCGCCGGACTGATGTTGCCGGCCGCCACCGCGTCGATGCCGACGCCGCGCAGCAGATGGGCGGTCAGCGCAGTGGTGGTGGTCTTGCCGTTGGTGCCGGTGATGGCGACGATGCGGCAGGCATCGCGCGCACCCAGTCCATCCAGCGCCTCGGCAAACAGCGTCATTTCACCCACCACCGGGATGCCGCGCCCGCGCGCGGCGAGCACCAGCGGTTCGGTGGGGTCGATGCCCGGGCTGAGCGCCAGCACGTCCACCCCGTCGAGCAGCGAGGGTGCGAAGCCGCCCGTATGCACCTCCGCCTGCGGCACCGCCTTGCGCAAGGCGTCGAGCATCGGCGCCACCTCGCGACTGTCGGCCACGCACAGGCGGGCACCGGCGTGGGCGCACCAGCGCGCCATCGCCAGACCGGACTCGCCGATCCCCAGTACCAGCACGAGGGAGCCGGACAATTGCCTCATCGCAGCTTCAGCGTCGACAGCCCGAACAGCACGAGCATGATGGTGATGATCCAGAAGCGCACGACCACTTGGGTTTCCTTCCAGCCGCCCAGCTCAAAGTGGTGATGCAGCGGCGCCATGCGGAAGATGCGTTTGCCGCCGGAGATGCGGAAGTACATGACCTGCAGCATCACCGACAGGGTTTCGGCGACGAACAGGCCGCCCATGATGAACAGCACGATCTCCTGACGCACGATCACGGCGATCACGCCCAGCGCGGCGCCCAGCGCCAGCGCACCGACGTCGCCCATGAAGACTTCGGCGGGATAGGCGTTGAACCACAGGAAGCCGAGGCCGGCACCGCAGATCGCGCCGCACACGATGGCCAGTTCGCCGGCGCCCGGGATATAGGGCACGCCAAGGTACTTCGAGAAGCCGGCATGCCCCGCGACATAGGCAAAGATCGCCAGCGCGCCCGCCACCATCACGGTCGGCATGATGGCCAGGCCGTCCAGCCCGTCGGTGAGGTTCACCGCATGGCTGGTGCCGTTGATGACGAAGTAGGACAGGGCCACGAAGCCGACGATGCCGAGCTGCACGGCCACCGACTTGAAGAACGGCACGATCAGCTCGGTCTGCGCCGGTTCGGTGGCGGTGAGGCCGAGGAACAGCGCAGCCGCCAGCGCGATCAGCGAGGTCCACAGATACTTCCAGCGGCTCGGCAGGCCGCGCGGATCGCGATGCACCACCTTGCGCCAGTCATCCACCCAGCCTACGGCGCCGAAACCCAGCGTGACGAACAGGGTGACCCACACATAGTGGTTCGACAGGTCGCCCCACAGCAGCACCGTGACGCCGATGGCGATGAGGATCAGTGCCCCGCCCATGGTCGGCGTACCGGCCTTGGTGAGGTGCGACTTGGGTCCGTCGTCGCGCACCGCCTGCCCGATCTTCTTGGCCGCCAGCCAGCGGATCACCGGCGGACCGAGGACGAAGCTGATGGTCAGCGCGGTCATCGCCGCCAGCACGGTGCGCAGCGTGATGTAGCCGAACACGTTGAATGCCCGGATGTCCTGCCCGAGCCACAGCGCGAGTTCAAGCAGCATCGTTTTCTCCCTTGGCAGCCGCCAGCAGCGCCTCGACCACGCGCTCCATGCGCATGAAGCGCGAGCCCTTCACGAGCACCACGCTGTCCGCGTCCAGACGCGGCAGCAGCGCCGCAACCAGAGCCTCCGGCGTGGAGAAGTGCTGCGCCCCGTCGCCGAAATTGCGTGCAGCGAGCACGCTCATCTCGCCGAGTGCGTACAGCGCCTCGACCCCCTTGCTCTTGGCGTAACCGCCGACCTCGTCATGCACCTGCGCACTGATCTCGCCCACCTCGCCCATGTCGCCGAGCACCAGCACGCGCCGGCCCGGCAACGCCGCCAGCACGTCGATGGCCGCGCGCACCGAATCCGGGTTGGCGTTGTAGCTGTCGTCGATGAGCACCGCACCCCGCGGGCCGGTCTTCTGCTGCAGGCGACCGCGCGTGCCGCCGAAGGCTTCCAGCCCGGCCACCACGGCCGGCAGGGCGATACCCGCCGCAAGGCAGGCCGCGGCAGCGCCGAGGGCGTTGCGTACGTTGTGCTCGCCCGGCACGCCCAGCGTGATGCTGGCGCGCCCGGCGAAAGACTGCAGTTCGACGCGCGCGCCCAGACCATGCACGCTGGCGCGTCCGCGCACGTCCGCGTCACGCTCCAGCCCGAAGCTCAGCACGCGACGTCCCGCCACGATGCCGCGCCAGTAGTCGGCATACGCGTCGTCGGCATTGATCACCGCCACGGCTTCCGGGCAGCCCGACACGAAGATGCTGCCCTTCTCGCGCGCCACCTCGTCGAGCGAACCCATGCCCTGCAGGTGGGCGCGCTGGGCGTTGGTGACGATGGCCACGGTCGGCCGCGCAATTGCCGCCAGTGCGGCAATCTCGCCGGGGTGATTCATGCCCATCTCGATGACCGCGGCGCGATGCCCCTCACGGAGGCCCAGCAGCGTCAGCGGCAGGCCGAGGTCGTTGTTCAGGTTGCCCTGCGTCGCCAGCACCGCATCCGCGCCGAAAGCCGCGCGCAGGATGGAAGTGCACATGTCCTTGACGGTGGTCTTGCCGTTGCTGCCGGTGACCCCGATGAGCGGAATGTCGAAGCGCGCGCGCCAGTGAGCCGCCATGCGGGCGAGCGCCGCGCGCGTGTCCTCGACCACCAGCAAGGGGCCCGACACTTCGCCCACACGCGCCAGCGCGGCACGCTCGACCAGCCCCGCGACGGCGCCGGAGGCAAGCGCCTCGGCCACGAAATCGTGGGCATCGAAACGCTCACCGCGCAAGGCCACGAACAGCATGCCGGGCTTCACCGCACGGCTGTCGCTGCCGACCATTTCGAAGCGCACTTCGCCACTGCCGCGCAGTTCGGCGCCGAGTGCGTCACGCAGTTCGTCCACTCGCATCATGCGGCGGCGCCTCCCGTTGCGTTGCGCGCACGCAGTGCGGCAACCACCTGTTCCGCGTCGGAGAACGGCAAGCGCACTCCACGCACTTCCTGATAGGGTTCGTGGCCCTTGCCGGCCACCACCACGACATCGTCGGCCTCCGCGCCGCGTACGGCCTGCGCGATGGCCCGGGCGCGGTCGGTTTCGCATTCGGCATCGACGCCGGCGCCGGCCAGCACCATCGCAGCAATGGCTTCCGGGTCTTCGCTGCGCGGGTTGTCACTGGTGACCAGCACGTGGTCGGCCAGACGCGCGGCAACTTCGCCCATCAGCGGACGCTTGCCGACGTCCCGGTCACCCCCGCAGCCGAACACGCACAGCAGGCGGCCGCCGCGACCGCGGGCGGTTTCGCGCGCGGCCTCCAGCACCTTGGCCAGCGCATCGGGCGTGTGGGCGTAGTCGACCAGCACCAGCGGCTCGCCGACGCCGCCGAACAGCTGCATGCGTCCCGGCGGCGGCACCAGCCGGCCCACCGCGTGCACCGCGTCGTCAAAGGCCACGCCGCGTGTCAGCAGCGCGCCGATCACGCCCAGCGCGTTGGATACGTTGAACTCGCCGACCATGCCGAGCGCGACGTCGGCCTGCGCGCCCTGCCACTGCACGGTGAAACGCAGTCCGGTTGGCGTCGCGGCAATGGCTCGGGCGGACAGCACCGGGCAGCCTTGGGCTACGGCGTCCTGCCGGGTGCAGGCAATCACGGGCAGGCCGCGCCCCGCCAATCGCTGCGCCAGCGCATGACCGAAGACATCGTCGATATTGATGACCGCATGACCCAACCCCGGCAGATCGAAGAGACGGGCCTTGGCGGCCGCATAGGTCTCCATGTCGCCGTGGTATTCGAGGTGGTCGCGCGTGAGATTGGTGAACACCGCCACGGCGAAGCGCACGCCGTTGACGCGCCCCTGATCGAGCCCGATCGACGACACCTCCATGGCCACTGCGCGCACCCCGCCGTTGCGGAACTGCGCCAGCATGCGATGCACGCTGAGGGCATCGGGCGTGGTGTTGGCAAGCGGCTCCAGCGCACCCTGCACCCCCCAGCCCAGCGTGCCGATGATGCCGCAATGCGTGCCCACCGCCTCCAGCGCCTGGGCCAGCCACTGGCTGGAAGTGGTCTTGCCGTTGGTGCCGGTGATGCCGGCCACCCACAGATCGTCGGACGGATGTGCATGAAACTCGTGCGCAAGGTGGCCGGACAACGCACGCAGATCGGCCACGCCGATGCAGGGCACGGCCTGTGGCGCGGTGACGCGTCCGTCGGCCGACTCGCACAACACCGCCACCGCGCCCGCGGCCACCGCCGCAGCAATGTGATCGCGGCCGTCGGCGCTCGCACCCGGCATGGCCAGGAACACGTCTCCGGCCGCCACGCGGCGCGAGTCCGACTGCAGGCCGGCCGGCGTGATGCCGCCCGCGCGCAGGCGCTCCAGCAGTTCGCGGGCCTGTTGTGCGGCGCTCACATCTTGCCCCGCGGAGTCTGTTCGGTTTCGGCCAGGTGCAGCGGCACCAGCGGCGCATCCGGTGCGACGCCGAGCGCGCGCAGGCTGGCTTCGGTGACGCGCGAGAACACCGGCGCCGCCACCGCGCCGCCGAAGTGCTGACCGGCAGCCGGTTCGTCAATCATCACGGCCACTACGATGCGCGGGTCGGAGGCCGGCGCGAAGCCGACGAAGGACGACACGTACTTGTCGGTATAGCGCCCGGCCTCGACCTTGTGGGCAGTACCGGTCTTGCCCGCCACGCGGTAACCGGTGACGCGCGCGCGCGGCGCGGTGCCCTGCGGACCGGCGGCCTTTTCGAGCACCTCGCGCATGGCCCGCGCGGTGGCCACGGAAAACACGCGCCGCCCCTCGGGCGGCGTTTCGGTGCGCAGCAGGGACAACGGCAGCAAGTCGCCATCGCGGGCGAACACGAGATAGGCCCGCGCCATGTGCATCAGAGTGGTCGACAAGCCGTGCCCGTAAGACATGGTGGCCTGCTCGATCGGGCGCCAGCTGCTGGCCGGTCGCAACAGGCCGCCGGCCGCGCCGGGGAAGCCGAGTTCGAGCGGCACGCCCAGCCCGAGCGAGGAGAACATGTTCCACATGTCCTGCGGGTCCATCTGCAGCGCGATGCGCGCGGTGCCGATGTTGGAGGATTTCTCGATGACCTGCGAGACGGTCAGCTTGCCGTGGTTGCGCACGTCACTGATGGTGGCGCGGCCGATGGTCATGCGACCGCCTTCGGTGTCGATCAGCGTATCCGGCGTGACCCGGCGCATCTCCATGGCCAGCGCACCGATGAAAGGCTTCATCGTCGAACCCGGCTCGTACAGGTCGGTGATGGCGCGGTTGCGCAACTGCGCACCGGACAGGGTGCTGCGGTTGTTGGGGTTGAAGGTCGGCGCGTTGACCAGCGCCAGCAGCTCGCCGCTGCGCACGTCAAGCACGACCACCGCACCGGCGGCGGCCTGATGCTCGGTCATCGCCTGACGCAGGGCGGTGTGGGCGATGAACTGGATCTGCTTGTCGATCGACAGCGCCACGTCCTCGCCGTCGCGCGGAGCGCGGATCGAGCCGACTTCCTCGATGATCTCGCCGCGCCGGTCACGGATCACGCGACGCGCACCGGGCTCGCCGCGCAGGCGGCTGTCGAAGGCCAGCTCCATGCCTTCCTGGCCACGGTCGTCGATGTTGGTGAAGCCCAGCACGTGCGCCCACACCTCGCCGCCGGGATAGAAGCGCTTGTAGGCCTGATCCTGGCCGATGCCGGGAAGGCGCAGTTCGGCAATGCGGCGCGCCACATCCGGCGCAACCTGACGGTGCAGATAGATGCGGTCGCGGGTGCTGCTGAGCAGACGGTTCAGTGCCTCGACGTCCATGCCGAGCAGGGCCGCCAGCTTGCGCGCCTCGGCCGGCTCGAACTGCGCTTCGCGCGGCGCCGCCCAGATGGCGCGCACCGGCGTGCTGACGGCCAGGATGTCGCCGTGACGGTCGGTGATGCGGCCGCGCGAAGCCGGAATCGGTACCACCCGCGCAAAGCGCTGCTCGCCCTTGGCCTGCAGGGTTTCGTGATTGAAGCCCTGCAGCCAGGCCGCCCGCGCAACCAGCACCAGCGAGCCGGTGAGCAGCAGCACCAGCACCAGACGCGCACGCCAGGTCTGCAGGCTGCTTTCCAGCAAGGGGTTGTGCGGACGCGCGGTGCGGCGCTTGTTCATCGCCCTTCTCCGACCACAATGACCCGCCCGGGCGTCGGCTCGGACAGGCCCAGTCGCTCACGCGCAATCGGCTCGATGCGGGTCAGCGCGGCAACGGTACTGAGTTCCAGTTGCAACTGCCCCCACTCGACCTCGAGCTGGTGGGCACGCGCCTGCGCGCGCTCATACTCCGCATGCAGCTTGCGCGACTGGTGCTGCGCTGCCACCACCCCGAGGGCACTGGCGACGACCACCGCGACGAGCGGAATCTCCAGGCGCATCACGCCGCCACCCCGGTACGCTCGGCCACGCGCATGACGGCGCTGCGCGAACGCGGATTGGCGCGCACTTCCTCGGCCGACGGTTTGACCGCCTTGCCGATCAGGCGCAGGCGCGGCTGCGGCAGTTCGCTGGCCCGCAGCGGCAATCGCGAAGGCCCGCTGTCAGGGCGGGCCTCGTCCCGCATGAAGCGCTTCACGATGCGATCCTCAAGGCTGTGGAAACTGATCACCACCAGCCGCCCGCCCGGCACCAGACGCGCCATGGCGTCGGGCAGCACGCGGCTCAGCTCTTCGAGCTCCTGATTGATGAAAATCCGTAGAGCCTGAAAGCTGCGCGTCGCCGGGTGCTGCCCCGGCTCGCGTGTGCGGACCGCCTTCTCCACGAGCGCGGCAAGTTGTCCAGTGGTCGCAACAGCCCCCCCTGTCCGAGCAGCTGCAATCGCCTTTGCAATCGCATGAGCAAACCGTTCTTCTCCATAGTCCCTCAACACCTCCGTGATTTCGGCGACGCTGGCCTCCGCCAGCCAGTCCGCCACCGTGGGCCCGCGAGTCGTATCCATGCGCATGTCGAGCGGCGCATCGAAACGGAAACTCATGCCGCGCTCTGCTTCATCCAGTTGCGGCGACGACACGCCGATGTCCAGCAGCACACCGTCGACCTGCGCGATGTCCAGCTCGTCCAGGCGCTCGGCCAGTTCGCTGAACGGCGCATGCACCAGCGTCAGGCGCGCATCGTCGATCTCGCGGCCGGCCGCGATGGCGCGCGGATCGCGGTCGAAGGCCACCAGCCGGCCCTGCGCACCGAGGCGCGCAAGAATCGCCCGGCTGTGACCGCCCCGCCCGAAGGTGCCGTCGACGTACAGGCCGTCGGGTTTGACCTCCAGTGCATCGACCGCCTCCGCGAGCAGGACCGTGACATGCGTCCGCTCGGCACTCATAGCGCCAGACTCTCGAACCCCGGCGGCAAGCCGTCGCCATCGAGCGACTGCATTGCCTCCTGCTGCGCCTGCCAGCCGGCGTCCGACCACAGTTCGAAATGCGAGCCCTGTCCCACCAGCCAGACCTGCTTGTCCAGCCCCGCCCATTGGCGCAGCGACGGCGCAATCAGCGTGCGGCCGGCGCCGTCCAGCGTTTCGCACTGGGCGTAACCGATGAACAGGCGCTTGAGGGTGGCGGTACGGGGATCCAGCCCGGGCATGGCGGCGATCTGACGGCTGATCGGCTCCCAGGCGTGCTGCGGATAGACGAGAAGACAGCGGTGAGGGTGCGCCGTGATGACCAACGGCGCGCCGTCGGGCACCAGAGCCTCGCGATGGCGCGCCGGGACCGCCAGACGGCCCTTGGCATCGACACTGAGCGCGGCTGCACCCTGGAACATCGCACCCCCTGAGTTATGACCCGGATTCGGCAAAAATCACCACCGAGCCCCACTTTTTTCCACTTGCTGCCACTCTAGAGTAAAGAATTTCCACGGTCAAGCCGCGGTTATGGGGATTTTCTTTGCACCACAATGACTTACCGGAACGGCCAAAACGGTGGGAATTCCCGACAAATCAATGCCCCGGACGCGAGTCTTGAGACCACACCGGAACAGCAGCGAAACATCTGGAAGGAAATGACGAAACGGTGGGAAAAATGAAAAACGCCACCGTCGCGGATGCGACGATGGCGCCGAATGGATGTGGAAGTTCGCCGGTAAGCCGGGTTCTGTCGAGGCCGGCCGCGCGAGCGACCGACCCGGGCAATCATTCCTCTGGGAGCCGCGTTGCCGCGACCCTCTAGCAGCCTACCCGGGAGCAGCGCGAGCCACGCCATTGCTCCCCTATTTGGCCTTGCCCCGGATGGGGTTTGCCGTGCCGGTCCTGTTACCAGTCCCGCGGTGGTCTCTTACACGGCAGCGCTTTCGCGCCACCCGAAATCTCGCT
This sequence comes from Pseudazoarcus pumilus, assembly GCA_033837965.1. Lineage (GTDB taxonomy): Bacteria > Pseudomonadota > Gammaproteobacteria > Burkholderiales > Rhodocyclaceae > Pseudazoarcus > Pseudazoarcus pumilus_A. The sequence continues at coordinate 11,520 of JAJLLM010000059.1, read as the reverse complement.
CACGCTCGATTTCGCACCGTTTCACCCTTACCTGTGCCCAGAAAAGAGAGCCTCGCGGCTCACTCTTCTAAAAGGACTTTGCCGCCTTGCGGCGGCGAAGTCCGAGCCATCGGCGGTCTGCTCTCTGTTGCACTTTCCGTCGCCTCACGGCGCCCGGCCGTTAGCCGGCATCCTGCTCTGCGGGGCCCGGACTTTCCTCCACGCGCAACAAGGCGCGCAGCGATTGCCTGGCGAACTTCCGGGGCGGATTATACGCCGGCCTCAACCGCCGGCAGGCACGAATACGGGTTTGTCGGGACCGGCCCGGAACTGCCCGACGGCCGGACCGGGCTGGGCACCGGTGGGGTTGGCCCAGTCCTGCACCAGACAGCGGTCGGTACTGGCCAGATACCAGCGCTCGCCCTGCCGCAACGCCCACATCAGATAGCCGGCCTCGAAGACGTCGATGGGCGTCAGCGACTTGGCGTCGGGGTGGATCGCCACGCGGCGCTGGCAGGCCGGCAGGCGCGACACGATGATGAACTGCTTGATGTCCTGATCCCAGAAATACGGCTGCTCCCGCACCAGGATCACGGCGTGCTGGTTGCTCTCCAGCGTATAGGCGGTGGCACTGTTCTCGCAGCCCGCCAGCAGGGAAGCACACACTGCCAGCAAGGCGAGCTGCAGGCCGCGCATCATGCTCCGACCAGACGCCAGGCGACGCTCTCGCCGGCGCGCAGCGGCACCACGACTTGTCCGTTGATCCACGGATACGATTGCGGAACGGTCCATGATTCCCTCACCAGCGTGATGGATTCGCGATTGGGCGCGAGTCCGTAGAACGCGGGCCCATTCAGGCTGGCAAACGCCTCCAGCTTGTCGAGCGCACCCGCACGCTCGAATACTTCGGCATAGAGCTCGATCCCGGCGTTGGCAACATAGCAGCCGGCACAACCGCAGGCCGATTCCTTGTCGCCCTTGGCGTGCGGCGCAGAGTCGGTTCCGAGGAAGAAGCGTGCATCGCCCGACGTGGCGGCCTCGACCAGCGCACGGCGGTGCTGCTCGCGCTTGAGCACCGGCAGGCAGTAATGGTGCGGGCGAATCCCGCCCGCAAAGATGGCGTTGCGGTTCATCAGCAAGTGGTGCGGCGTGATGGTGGCGCCGACATTGCGCTCGCGCGACCGCACGAAGTCGACCGCAGCCGACGTGGTGATGTGCTCGAACACCACGCGCAGGCCCGGGAAACGCTCGACCAGCGGCGTCAGGATGCGCTCGATGAAGACGTGCTCGCGGTCGAACACGTCGATTTCGGCGTCCGTCACTTCCCCGTGCACACACAGCACCAGTCCGCGCTGCTCCATGCGCTCGAGTACCGGATAGACCTTGGCGATGTCGGTCACGCCGGAATCGGAGTTGGTCGTGGCACCGGCCGGATACAGCTTGAGGGCCACCACCGCACCCGAATCGGCCGCACGGTCGATCTCCTCGGGCGGCATGTTGTCGGTCAGGTACAGCGTCATCAGCGGCTCGAACTTCAGACCGGCCGGCACGGCGGCGAGGATGCGCTCGCGATAAGCCAGCGCCGCCTCGGTAGTGGTCACCGGCGGACGCAGGTTGGGCATGATGATGGCGCGACCGAAGCGCTCCGCGGTATGAGGCACGACGGCCGCCAGCGCGTCGCCATCGCGTACGTGCAGATGCCAGTCGTCGGGCCGCACGAGGCTAATGGATTGCATGTTTTCCTGAGCCTTGCTTGATGACGTCATTCTAGTCCCTGTTTCAGTTCGAGGGCGCGCGCGTAGAGCAGCTTGCGCGGCGCCCCGGTGATCTCGGCCGCCAGTTGCGCCGCAGTTTTCAGCGGCAGTTCACGCAGCAACATCAGCAGCACTCGCTCGGCGTCGGCGGGCAGGCCTTCGACCGGCGGGCAGCCCGACACCACCAGCACGAACTCGCCGCGCGCGCGGTCCGGATCCGCCGCCAGCCATGCCGTCGCCTCGCCCAGGGGCATGCGTGCGATCTGTTCGTGGCGCTTGGTGATCTCGCGCGCCACCACGATCTCGCGCTGCGCACCCAGCACCTCCGCCAGATCGGCCAGACACTCCGCAATGCGGTGCGGCGACTCATAAAACACCAGCGGTACCGGCTCATCAGCGAGCGCCTGCAGCCCGGTGCAGCGCGCCCCCGACTTCGGCGGCAGGAAGCCGACAAAGCGGAAGCCGCCCTCGCCCATGCCGGATGCGGACAGCGCCGCCACCGCAGCACACACCCCCGGCACCGGCACCACCGCAAAGCCGGCCTCCAGCACGCGCGCCACGGCACGCGCACCGGGATCGGACACGCCGGGCGTGCCGGCGTCGCTGATCAGCGCCACATGCTTGCCTTCGCCGAGCAACGCGATCAGCTTCGTCGCAGCGGTCTGCTCGTTGTGTTCATGCAGCGCCAGCAGATTCGCCCGGATGCCATGCGCATCCAGCAAGCGCTGACTGTGGCGCGTATCCTCGGCCGCCACCACATCCACCTCGCGCAGCACGCCCAGCGCACGCGCGCTAATGTCGGACAGGTGCCCGATCGGCGTGGCCACCACATACAATGACGGCGTACTGGAAAGGAAACTCGCGGAGTCACGCATGGGCGGACGTTCCGAAACGGGAAAAGCAGGCATTGTGGGCTCCGGCGGCGTCCGCGCGCAAGCACGCGGGTTGCGCGCAGAGGAACTCGCGGAGCAGCTGCTTACCCGTCACGGCCTGCGCATACTGGAACGCCGGTTGCGCTGTCGCGGTGGCGAAATCGACCTGATCTGCCTGGACAGCACCACGCTGGTGTTTGTCGAAGTCCGCCTGCGCAGCGCCGGCCGCTTCGGCGATGCCGCGGACAGCATCACCGCGACCAAACAGCAGCGCATCATCCATGCCGCGCAGTGGTGGCTGTCCGGCGCGGGGGCCGCTCACGCGCGCCGGCCGATGCGTTTCGATGCAGTGCTGTTCGAGCAACTCGACCCCGCCTCTGCTCGCTGGCTACGCCATGCCTTCGAGCTGCCCGCTTGGTAACTTCGTGTAAGGCGGCGGACACGCGCCGCACCCGCGCGGGCATACTTTGAGCACCCCTTCTGCACCGCAGCACGCATGCTAGACTGCGGCTCCCGCCGGGCCACGGCGTCATTCGCCTCGTCACCATGGATCTCATCAAGCGCATTTCCCGCCAGTTCGAAGACAGCGCCGCCGTCAAGCAGCAGGCCCTGTCGCAGCTCGCCGCACCGATTGCCGGCGCCATCGAAGCCATGACCCAGAGCCTGCTTGCCAATGGCAAGATCATGGCCTGCGGCAACGGCGGCTCGGCGGCCGACGCGCAGCATTTCGCGGCCGAACTGCTCAACCGCTTCGAGATGGAACGCCCGCCGCTGGCCGCCATCGCGCTGACCACCGACACATCGACGCTTACATCCATCGCGAACGATTACGACTACGTACAGGTCTTCTCCAAGCAACTGCGCGCGCTCGGCCAGCCCGGTGACGTGTTGCTGGCGATCTCCACCAGCGGCAATTCGCCCAACGTCATTGACGCCATCCATGCTGCGCACGAGCGTGAAGTACGCGTGGTGGCGCTGACCGGCAAGAACGGCGGCAAGATGACCGACCTGCTCGGCCCGAACGACATCCACATCTGTGTACCGTCCGACCGCACGGCACGCATCCAGGAAGTTCACCTGTTGGTGCTGCACTGCCTGTGCGACGGAATCGATTGTCTTCTGCTAGGAGTCGAAGAATGAAGCACACCCCCGCTCTCAACCGCCGTCGGATCCTGCTCGGGCTCGCCGCCGGCACGACCCTGCCGCTGGTCCAGGGCTGCGCCCCGCTGTTCGTCGGTGGTGCCGCCACCGGCGCCGTGGTGGCTTACAACGACCGCCGCACCTCCGGCGCCATGGTGGAAGACGAAGGCATCGAGTGGCGCACCCGCCGCCGCCTGCGCGAGCGCTTCGGCAACGCCGTGAACATCAGCGTGACGTCCTACAACCGCACCGTGCTGCTGACCGGCCAGGTGCCCTACGCCACCATGCGCGACGAAGCGCAGCAGATCGCCGCGCAGGTCGAGAACGTACAGGGCATGGTCAATGAACTGCAGGTGTCGGGGCTGAGCACGCTGTCCGAGCGCAGCAACGATGCGATGCTGACCTCGATGGTCAAGGCCCGCCTGGTTGACGACAAGCGCCTGGCCGCCAACCACATCAAGGTCGTTACGGAAGTCTCCACGGTGTACCTGATGGGCATCGTCACGCAGCCTGAAGCCGAAGCCGCTACCGAAGTCGCCCGCACCACGCGCGGCGTGCAGAAGGTGGTGCGTGTGTTCGAGATCATCAGCGCGGAACAGGCCGCCAAGTTCGACGCCGGCAACAAGACCTCGAACGGCAACTGATCCCCCGGCGGGCCTCAGCCCGCCAGCGCGGCGAGCAGCTTGCCATGCACGCCGCCGAAACCGCCGTTGCTCATCACCAGCACATGGTCGCCGCCGCGCGCCTCACGCGCCACCGCGGCGACCAGTGCATCCAGATCCTCGAACACCCCGCCCAGACGCCCGCCCAGCGGCGCCAGCGCCTCGGCGGCATCCCAACCCAGCCCCTTCGCGTAGCAGAACACCTCGTCGGCCAGCGCCAGGCTATCGGCCAGGCGTGACTTCATGGTGCCGAGCTTCATGGTGTTGGATCGCGGCTCCAGCACGGCCAGGATGCGCCCGCCGGGCTCGCGCTTGCGCAGGCCCTCCACGGTCAGCTCGATGGCGGTCGGGTGGTGCGCGAAGTCGTCATACACCGTCACACCCCGCTCCACTCCCCGCACTTCCATGCGCCGGCGCACACCGGAGAAAGTCTCCAGCGCCTCGATTGCCAAGTCGGCCGGCACCCCTGCGTGACGCGCCGCGGCAACGGCTGCCAGCGCATTGCTGCGGTTGTGGCTGCCCGACATCGGCATCTTCGCGCGACCAACCTCCCGGCCGGCATGGGTAAACACCGCCGTGACTTCGTCCGGCGAGGTCACGGCCCACTCCGCACCTTCGCCGAAACGCTCGACTTCCGACCAGCAACCGCGCGCCAGCACGCGATGCAGACTGGCCTCCGCCGCATTCGCGACGATGCGCCCGCTGCGCGGCACGGTGCGCACCAAGTGATGGAACTGCGTCTCGATGGCGGCCAGGTCGGCAAAGATGTCGGCGTGGTCGAATTCCAGGTTGTTGAGGATGGCCGTGCGCGGACGGTAGTGCACGAACTTGGAGCGCTTGTCGCAGAAGGCCGTGTCGTACTCGTCGGCCTCGATGACGAAGAATGGCGTTTCACCCAGCCGCGCCGACACGCCGAAGTTGCCCGGCACGCCACCGATCAGGAAGCCCGGCTTGAGGCCGCCGTACTCCAGCATCCAGGCCAGCATCGAACTGGTCGTGGTCTTGCCGTGCGTGCCGGCCACCGCCAGCACCCAGCGTCCGGCCAGCACGTGCTCGGCCAGCCACTGCGGCCCGGACACATAGGGCAGACCGCGATCCAGGATTTCTTCGAGCAGCGGGTTGCCGCGCGAAACGGCGTTGCCCACCACGAACAGATCGGCACCGATGCCGGTCTGCGCCGCGTCATAGCCTTCGATCAGCCGGATGCCCTGCTCTTCGAGCTGCGTGCTCATGGGCGGATAGACGTTGGCGTCGCAGCCCGTCACGGTGTGGCCGGCGGCGCGCGCGAGCAGCGCGACGCCTCCCATGAAGGTGCCGCAGATGCCCAGAATGTGGATGTGCATTCGATCTCCCTGAAACGCCCCGCACAAGACGGCGCGTGTAGAATCGGGCCATTCTACCTCCACCGCCGACGAGCCCCGAGCCGCCAGCATGCGCCACCATCCCACCCCGCCGCGAGGCAGCTACATCCGGCGCGAGATCGCCGCGCTGGCCGCCCGTCTGATGGCCGAGGACGGCATCAGCGACTTCGGTTTCGCCAAACGCAAGGCTGCCAAACAGCTCGGCGTATCGGAGACCGAGGCCCTGCCCAACAACGCCGAAGTCGAGGCGGAACTGCGCGCCTGGCTGGCGCTCTATCAGGACGACGAGCAGGCGGATCGCATCCGTGCCATGCGCGAAACCGCGGTTGAGGTCATGCATCTCCTCGAAGAGTTCCGGCCGTATCTGACCGGCGGCGTGCTCGACGGCACGGCCGGACGCTACTCGGAAGTCGAGATCGAGCTGTACCCGGAGAGCGCCAAGGATGTCGAGATCTTCCTGCTCAATCAGGATGTGCAGTACGAACACCGCGAGACCCGCCGCGTCATCAACCACATGCCGGAAGTCATCCTCAGCTTCGAGTGGGACGACGTGCCGGTGCGGCTGACCATCCACGAACAGGTAGCCGAACGGGCGCCACGACGCGGTGCAGAGCGCGCCCGGGTGAGCGCCATCGAGGCCCTGCTGCAAGCCGAAGCATCGGGAGAGGAATGAAACGAAGCCTGCGCACCCTGCTGACCGTCGCCGTCGCCCTCGCTGCGGGCGCCGCCGGTCTCTACGCCGGACAGATGGCCAACAAGCCCCGCACGCCCGAGGGCGTCACCGCCGCGGCCCTGCCGTCGCTGATGGCCACCCGCCTGCCCGACACCGAGGGCGTCGCCCACACCCTGTCGGACTGGCAGAGCAAGATCCTGGTGGTGAACTTCTGGGCCACCTGGTGCCCGCCCTGCGTCAAGGAAATCCCCGAGTTTTCCGCCGTCAGCCGTCACTTCGCCGACCAGCCCGTGCAGTTCGTCGGCCTGTCCATCGATTCGGCCGACAATGTGCGCGACTTCCGCGAGCGTTTCGACGTACCCTACCCGCTGCTGGTCGGCACCACCGACACGCTGCGCCTCGCCGCCGAGTTCGGCAACACCGCCCGCGCACTGCCCTTCACGGTGATTCTCGGGCTTGACGGACAGGTACACCATGTCACACTCGGCACCTTGAGCGAGGCCGATCTGAAGCGCAAAATCGACGCCCTGCTGCGCTCCTGATGCAAACCGCGTAGCCTCCAGCGCTGGACAAAATGCATCGATCTACGGCAAACTCGCCGACATGATGCAATCAAAACGCAAGAAATCATCGGAAGCACCGCCTCCTCGCGGCCGCATTCTTGCCCTGCACGGACCCAACCTGAACCTGCTCGGCACGCGCGAACCCGAGGTGTATGGTCGCACCACGCTGGCCAACATCCATGCCGCCATGGAAGCGCGCGCGCAGGCCCAGGGCGTGGTCGTCGAATCCTTCCAGAGCAATCACGAAGGCCAGCTCGTCGATCGCGTGCAGGCTGCTGCGGCTGAAGGCATTGATTTCATCATCATCAACCCCGCTGCCTACACCCACACCAGTGTCGCCCTGCGCGACGCGCTGGCGGCGGTGAGCATTCCCTACATCGAAGTGCACCTCTCGAATGTCTATGCGCGCGAAGCCTTCCGCCACCATTCGTATTTCTCGGACCGCGCCGTCGGCGTGATCTGCGGACTGGGTGCCGACGGCTACATGGCCGCGCTGGACTACGCCCTGGCGCGGCTCGAACAAGACTGAAACCACCTCTGGTAACGCCTCGCGGCGTCTGCCACCCACGGAGACAAGAATGGATTTGCGCAAGCTCAAGAAACTCATCGACCTCGTCCAGGAATCGGGCATTTCCGAACTGGAGGTCACCGAAGGTGAAGAGAAAGTCCGCATCGCCAAGCACCTGCCGGCCGCCCAGGCGGTCAGCTACGTTGCCGCCCCCGCTGCACCGGCCGCCGTCGCCCCGAGCGTGACGGTATCCGCCGCTTCGGACGACGCCGCCAGCGCGCTGCCGAGCGGCCACGTCGTCAAGTCGCCGATGGTCGGCACCTTCTACCGCGCTCCCTCGCCGGGCGCCAAACCCTTCGTGGAAGTCGGCGACAACGTCTCCAACGGCGCGCGCCTGTGCCTGATCGAAGCCATGAAGCTGATGAACGAGATCGAGTCGGACGCCGACGGCGTAGTGAAGGCCATCCTCGTCGAGAACGGCCAGCCGGTCGAATACGGCCAGCCGCTCTTCATCATCGGCTGAGCGCGCGCATGTTCGAAAAGATCCTGATTGCCAACCGGGGGGAAATCGCCCTCCGCGTGCTGCGCGCCTGCCGCGAGCTCGACATCCGCACGGTGGCCGTACACTCCGAGGCGGACACCGAAGCCAAATACGTCAAGCTCGCCGACGAATCCGTGTGCATCGGCCCGGCGCCGTCCGGCCAGAGCTACCTGCACATCCCGAGCATCATCGCTGCCGCCGAAGTCACCGACGCCGAAGCCATCCACCCCGGCTACGGCTTCCTGTCGGAGAACGCCGACTTCGCCGAACGCGTCGAGCAGTCGGGCTTTGCATTCATCGGCCCGCGCGCCGAAACCATCCGCATCATGGGCGACAAGGTGTCCGCCAAGGACGCCATGAAGGCCGCAGGTGTGCCCTGCGTGCCCGGCTCCGACGGCGCACTTCCGGAAGACCCGGAAGAGATCATCCGCATCGCTCGCCAGGTCGGCTATCCGGTGATCATCAAGGCCGCCGGCGGTGGCGGTGGCCGCGGCATGCGCGTGGTGCATACCGAAGCCGCGCTGATCAACGCCGTGAACATGACGCAGACGGAAGCTGGCGCAGCCTTCGGCAACCCGACCGTGTACATGGAGAAATTCCTCGAGAACCCGCGCCACGTCGAGTTCCAGGTGCTGGCCGACCAGCACGGCAACGCCGTGCATCTGGGCGAGCGCGACTGCTCCATGCAGCGCCGCCACCAGAAGGTCATCGAAGAGGCGCCGGCCCCCGGCATTCCGCGCGAGCTGATCGCCAAGGTCGGCGAGCGCTGCGCGGAGGCCTGCCGCCGCATCGGCTACCGTGGCGCCGGCACCTTCGAGTTCCTGTACGAGAACGGCGAGTTCTACTTCATCGAGATGAACACCCGCGTGCAGGTGGAACATCCTGTCACCGAGATGATCACCGGCATCGACATCGTGCAGGCGCAGATCCGCGTCGCCGCCGGCGAAAAGCTGTGGTTCGGCCAGAACGACATCCAGTTCCATGGTCACGCCGTGGAATGCCGCATCAACGCCGAAGACCCGTTCAAGTTCACGCCCAGCCCCGGCAAGGTCACCAACTGGCACATGCCGGGTGGCCCCGGCATCCGCGTGGATTCGCACGTGTACAGCGGCTACACCATCCCGCCGCATTACGACTCCATGATCGGCAAGCTGATCAGCTACGGCGACACGCGCGAGCAGGCCATCCGCCGCATGCGCATCGCGCTGTCGGAGATGGTCGTCGAGGGCATCAAGACCAACGTGCCGCTGCACCAGGAACTGATGTTCGACAACCGCTTCGTCGAAGGCGGCACCAGCATCCACTACCTCGAACACCGACTCGCCGAACGTGGCGACCTGAAGCACGGCTGAACGCCACGGAGAGTCACGATGTGGATTTCGGTCACGCTGCAGGCTGAGGCGAATCAGGCCGAAACCCTGTCCGAGGCCTTGATGGATGCCGGCGCGCTGTCGGTATCCATCGAGGACGCCGACGCCGGCACCGAGGCGGAAACACCCCAGTTCGGCGAACCGGGGCACCTGCCCACCGCACTGTGGGATCACAGCCGCGTGGTCGCGCTGTTCGACACCGCCACCCCGCTGGAACACGCCCTGGCCGATGCCGCCGCAGCGGCCGGTCTGAGCGCCGTGCCGCCGTTCACCTGCGAGGAAGTCGCCGAGCAGAACTGGGTGCAGCTCACGCAGAGCCAGTTCGACCCCATCCGCATCACCGAGCGCATGTGGATCGTCCCGTCGTGGCACGACGCGCCCGACAACAACGCCATCAACATCGAACTCGATCCCGGCATGGCCTTCGGCACCGGCTCGCACCCCACCACCCGGCTGTGCCTGGAGTGGCTGTGCGAGGCCGTCATACCGGGCGCAACGGTGCTCGACTACGGCTGCGGCTCGGGCATTCTCGGCATTGCCGCCGTGCGCCTGGGCGCCGGTGACGTGCTCGGCATCGACATCGACGAGAAAGCCGTCGAGGCCGCGCGCGACAACGCCCAACGCAACCATGTGGCCATGCGCCTGCAGCACTCCGGCCAACCGCTGAGCGAGCAGTTCGACATCGTCGTCGCCAACATCCTCACCAATCCGCTCAAGGTACTCGCCCCGCTGCTCGCCGCGCGGGTCGCCCCCGGCGGACGCATTGCGCTGTCCGGCGTGCTGGTGGAACAGGCCAATGACGTCATCGCCGCCTACGCACCGTTCATCGCACTCGAAGTCGGCGACACGCACGAGGGCTGGGCGCGACTGCAAGGCCACAGACCGCCCGCGCCATGACCATCACACGCTGCCCGGCCTGCTCGACCGCCTTCCGGGTCAGCCCCGAGCAGCTCGCGCTGCGTAACGGTCGCGTGCGCTGCGGCCACTGCTACCGCCCGTTTGACGCGCTCGCCCACCGCATTCCGGATGAGCCGGCGGCGGCGCCCGAACCGCCCTCACAGATTCCGCCGGTCATCCAGCCACGCCGCCCGGCAGAGCCCCCCGCGCGACTCCCGGAACCGGAAATCGCGCCGCTGTCCGAACTGCCCGATCTGGAATTCCAGCTGCCGGAAGTCCCGTTCAACGACGAGCCGGACACCTGGATCGACACCGACCCGCGCACCGAACTCAAATGGAAGCCGGTCGAAGAACGCGCCGCCGCACTCGACGCCCTGGGTCACCCTTGGCACGGCAGCGACACGCGCATCGACCCCGCGCTGGACGCCTCCGACGACGGCCTGCCGCCTCCCGCCCCCGCCTCGGTCGAAGCCCGCGCCCAAGCCATCGATGACGACGTCGACCACTGGCGCGGCGACGCCTACGCGCCTGCGGTCAAACCGGTGCGCCACCGCTGGCTGTGGGCACTGTGCATCGGCACCCTGCTCGGCGCCCTCGCCGCGCAGGCCAGCTTCATCTGGCGCGAGCCCATCACCCGCGATTTCCCGCAACTGCGCCCGCTCTACCTCGAAGCCTGCGCCCGCCTCGGCTGCACCGTGCCGCTACCCCGCGTCGTCGGCGCACTGGTGATCGAACGCTCCAACCTCGAATTCAGCGCCCCCGGCAGCCCCTACTACGAGCTGCAGGCCGTCGTGCACAACCGCGCCGCCCACCCGCAGCAAGTGCCGCACATCGAACTCACCCTCACCGACACTGCCGACCAACCACTCATGCGCCGCGCACTGACGCCGGCCGAATGGCTGCCCAAGGATTTCGTGCAGGAAGACGGGATTGGTGCAGGCGCACGCGTGGAATTCACGCTGCCATTCGCGGCGCGCGAGCTGAAAGGGGTTACGGGGTTCAGGGTGGTGGCATTCTATCCATGAGAGGGAGAGCCCCAGTCAGGGATTCAAAGCACACAGTGGCCTGCTGCCGGTTCGGTTGACACGAACCTAAGCTTTTTGAGCCTCCTCGAACTGTATCGGACTGAGGTAGCCGAGGGTCGAGTGGCGTCGGCGCGGATTGTAGAAGCGCTCGATGTAATCAAACACATCTGCACGC
>JAJLLM010000058.1:0-12388 GCA_033837965.1 Pseudazoarcus pumilus | reverse complement strand
CGGTAGAGCGCGAGGGACGCGGCATCCAGTGTGTCGGGCGGTGTGAGGTCCAACCCGTCCCAGCAGGCCGGCGACCACGCCAGCAGGTACATGGCCAGCACCTCACCCAGCGTGATGAGGTGGTTGTGTGCGCTGTCGGTGGTGAACACCGGCTTCTCGACGCCACCGAAGAGGATTTCGACCAGCTTCAGGTTGCCCTTGTCGCGGCGCGGCAACAGGGTTTCGCGGCGGTAGTAGCCGGCCGGGTGGGCGTAGAGCTGTTCGGCGTCGGCAACGCCGCATTCCTCGGTGCCTTCCAGCGTTTCCACCGGCAGGCCGATGCGCGCGATAAGTGCATGGATGGCGCGCAGCATCGGGCCGGCGACGTCGTCGGCGTAGATCTGGTCGCCGCTCAGCACGAGCGCGGAGGGCCACGCCGGCAGCTTGCCGTCGCCCTGTGTGAGCGTGGCGTCGGCGGCGAGATGGCGCGCCAGCAGGCGGTCGGCCTCGGCGAGGCCGTCGTCGCCGTCGAAATGCGGCTTGCGGCAGGAGCCGTGCAGCAATGACTTCACCTGCGGCGCGAAGACGAAGCCGGGGCTGTCGTGGCCGGGGTAGCACAGGTCGGGGGCCCATTCGTGCCAGGTCTGCCAGGCCGCGTCGTCGTCGGCCAGCGGCTGCAGCGCGGGTTGCCAGCCGATCCACTGTCCGGCGTGGAGTGCGTCGTCCAGCGCGAGGTCTACCAGCAGATAGTGCAGTCGTTCGCCGGCCTTGAGGTGGCGGCAGGCGGGGGTGCCGGGTTCGAGCAGATGTTCGGTCGGGCCGGCGCCGGCATCCAGCGTGATGCGCACGCGTACCGGTTCGCGCGTGGCGAGCCACAGCACGATGCGGCGTGCCTCCAGCCGGCGCAGGATGGGGCCGGCCAGAACCAGGGGGAGTTCGGTGTGTGCGAGGGTCAAGACAGCATCCGTGAGGCTCGGTGCCGCGTGCTGCGGGCGCCGCGAAGCCGGTCAGAGCCTGCTGCGGGCAGATGGTTTCCGCCGGGGGCGCACATCACGTGCGCCCCCGGTGCGAGGTCAGCCGATGAGGCCCTTCTGCCACGCCGTGATCACGGCGATGGCGACGAGGATCAGTGCCAGCCACCACGGCCAGATGCGACGCTTGTCGGCGAAGGGATCGTCAAGCGAGCGCGAGGCGCCCGGCGGCAGTTGCGGGATGCCGGTGAGCGAGCCGCCGAAGGGGATGTTGATGCGCGCGCGGGCGTTGATGGCCCAGCCGTTGGCATCGAGCAGCGGGCCGAGGTTGCGGCGGCGCAGCTTGAGCGCGGCGAGCATCATCGACGGACCGGAAATGAGCAGCATCACGGCCAGCACCACCACCGGCAACTGCCACAGCGGCAGCGACAGCAGGCCGCTGACCACCGCCGCCAGTGCGGTGCCGATGGCGCCCACGGCCAGACCGATGGCGGCGAAGATGCCGGCGAACTTGGCGATGTCGAAGGCCGCCGGTGCGGCGGCCGGTGCCGCGCCGGACTCGGCCTTGGCCGCGCCTTCGGCGATGCCGGCCTGGGCTTTCGATTCCACCGCCTTGTCGCGCGAGGCGGCGAACTTCTCGAGCTGCTGGCCGATCATGCGGGCGATGCGCTTGTACGGTGACCAGAAGGCCTGGCGTACGCTGATCGGCGCCTCCACCACCTTCACCACGCTGGCGTTCCAGTCGCGCCCGGCGCGGTCATAGAACACGCCGTTGCGGCCCGGCACCATCATCTCGTCGGCGTCGCCGCCGGTCATCGCGGCGACGATGTCGATGGGCTTCTCGCCCTTGCGCACGCACTTGCAATACACCAGATAGGCGCCCGAGAGCCCGGCCAGCTTGGTGTGTTTGGCCATGTCCGGCACGCTCAGCACCAGTTCGCAGCTGCGCTGGTCGAGGTACAGCGTGCCGGCCTGGAAGATGGCCTTTTTCTGCCGGCCGTAGAAGTCCGCGAAGTTCACGAAGTTGCGCAGCAGCGTGACCAGATCACGGCGGTAGCGGGTGAGGCGTTCGAGCTGAGCGATGGGGCCGGCGGCGGCGTCGGCGGTCAGATCGTCAGCGATCAGTAGAGCCAGCCGTTCGCGCGTGTCGTCTGCCAGCAGGGCGCGCAGTTGCGCCACATCGACCACGGCGAGCGGCGAATCCGGCTTGCCGGCGAGCCAGCCACGGTAGGCCGCAAAGCGTGCGGAGAGGTCGTTCCAGTCGGCTTCCGAGAGGGCTTCGCGCGCGCCCAGCACCGGCGTGATGACGGTCTCGCGCAGCTCGGCAATGCGCGCCGCCCATGCCGGGTTGAGGCCGGCCGACAGCGGCAGCGGCTGGTCGGCGGCGGCGAGCGCCAGCGGCAGCGCGGTGATCTCGACATTGCCGGTATTCAGCGTGTGCGGGCCGAGTTCGTTGTAGAAGGCGTCTGCCGGGTTCAGCGCGGTGGTGGCGCGCGCATCGAAGGCGGCCAGCCGGCAGCGCGTGAAGTAGTCGTCGATCTTGGCGCGCACGGCGTCGAACAGGTCGGCCGCGCCGGCGGTGGCGTCGCCCAGCGGCAGGATGTCTGCCGCGTTGTCTTCGGCCGCCTTGCGCCAGTCGGACACCTGCTGCGCCTGTTCGAAGAAGGCGGCGAGGCTGGCCTCGTCGACGCCGGCCTCGCCGGACAGGTCGGCCGCGCCGCCGACGGTGTCGAGGATCAGCTTGATCGCGGCGGCGAGTTTTTCGTCGCCGGCCAGCGCGGCCGGCACCATGCCGTCGCCGTTGTAGTGGTCGGCCGAGAACAGGCGTGTGCGGTCGGCCACGTCTGCCAGTGCAATGGCGTCTGCCTCGGGCTTGCCGAGAATGGCCAGCACGTCGCGCGCGGCGGCGCGCAGGGCGGCGCCTTCCTCGTCGGCCTCGTTGAGGGCGGCCAGCGGGACGCTGTCACCGTCCTCGAAGACGATCTCGGGCGTGTTCAGCACGCGGCACAGCCAGCTTGTGGCGGTGAGGATTTCGGGCTGGCGGATCTGGCCGTCGCCGTCCAGATCGATCAGCGCCAGGGTGCGCTCGTCGAACTCCAGATCGGAAGTCGGGCAGGCCAGCGCCGACCACAGCTTCTGGTCGAGTTCGCCGAGGTGGCGCAGGTCGTCGGCGCTGTCGATACGCACCTGATCGAAACCGCCGACGCGGAAGAAGCGCCAGCGATGGGGGGCGGACGAAGTGGGGTCGCTCATGGCGCGTGCCTCGCGTTTTGGGGATACGCGATCTTAGCCCGAGCGAATGCGCCGCGGTGCGCCGGAAACGGCCTGCAGCCGTCTCCGGACGTTTCAGTCCTGCGGCGGCAGCTTGTCGCCGGTGCGCAGTTCGAAGTCGCTGGCGTCGTGACGCTCGGGCAGCTGCTGCTCGGGTGCGCCCCAGGTGCGATTGACCATCTGTCCGCGCTGCACGGCCGGACGCTGCGCAATGGTTTCGGCCCAGCGTTGCACATGCGTGTAGCTGGCGGCATTGAGGAACTCGGCCGCGCCATACACCTCGTTGCGCACCACCGCGCCGTACCACGGCCAGATCGCCATGTCGGCGATGGTGTAGTCCGCGCCGGCAACGTATTCGCTTTCGGCCAGGCGGCGGTCGAGCACGTCGAGCTGGCGCTTCACTTCCATGGTGTAGCGGTTGATGGGGTACTCGTACTTTTCCGGCGCGTAGGCGTAGAAGTGGCCGAAGCCGCCGCCGAGGATGGGCGCGCTGCCCATCTGCCAGAACAGCCAGGACAGGCATTCCGTGCGCGCGGAAATGTCTTTCGGCACGAATTCGCCGAACTTGTCCGCCAGATACAGCAGGATCGCGCCCGATTCAAACACCCGCAGCGGCGGGTCCATGCTGCGGTCGAGCAGCACCGGGATCTTGGAGTTGGGATTCAGCTCGACGAAGCCGCTGCCGAACTGATCGCCCTTGGTGATGCGGATCAGGTGCGCGTCGTACTCGGCGCCGGCATGGCCGCGCGCGAGCAGCTCTTCCAGCATCACCGTGACCTTGACGCCGTTGGGCGTGGCCAGCGAATACAGTTGCAGCGGATGCTTGCCCACCGGCAGGGCCTGTTCGTGCGTGGCGCCGGCCACCGGGCGGTTGATGTGGGCGAAGGCGCCGCCGCTGGGGGCTTCCCATTTCCAGACGGTTGGCGGGGTCCAGGTCTTGTCGCTCATGCGGGTGTCCGTGCGGGTTGGGGAGGTCGCTTCGAGTGCGCCGGGCGGCGGGTGTTCCCGTCAGCGTGCAAGCCAGTGCCGGGCCACGTCCACCATGCGGTTGGCGAAACCCCATTCGTTGTCGAACCACACCAGCAGATTGACCATGCGCCCGCCCATGACGCGCGTCTGGCTGCCGTCGACGATGGCTGAATGACCGTCGTGGTTGAAGTCGATGGAGGCGTGCGGGTCTTCGGAGTAGGCGATGCGCCCGGCCTGCGGGCCTTCGGCCGCGGCGCGCAGCAGTGCGTTGATCTCTTCCACGCTGACGCTGCGCTCGGTTTCGATGACCAGGTCGATGGCCGACACGTTGTGCGTCGGCACGCGGATGGCCTTGGCCTGCACGCGGCCCGACAGTGCCGGCAGCAGGCGCTCGACGCCGCGCGCCAGCCCGGTGGAGACCGGGATGATGGATTGCATGGCCGAGCGGGTGCGGCGCAGGTCGCTGTGGTGGTAGCCGTCGATCAGCGGCTGGTCGTTCATGGCCGCGTGCAGCGTGGTCAGCAGCACCTGCTCGATGCCCAGCGCGCGCTGCACGATGTCGAGCACCGGCACCACCGCGTTGGTGGTGCATGAGGCGTTCGAGACGATGCGCTCGCGGCCGGTCAGCACGCCTTCGTTGCAGCCATAGACGATGGTGGCGTCCACGTCCTCTGCGCTGTTGGCCGGGTGCGAGACCAGCACGCGCGAACAGCCGGCGTCGAGAAAGCGCGTGAGCTGCGGGCGGCTGCCGTACTGGCCGGAGCATTCCACCAGCAGGTCGATGTTGCGCCAGTCCACGTCCTCGGGGGTCGAGGCGTGCGTCACCGCAATGTCGCAGCCGTCGATGATCAGCGTGCCGTCGCCGGCGTCGACCTTGCCGGGGAAGCGCCCGTGGGTGGAGTCGAAGCGGGTCAGATAGACGATGCCGCGAAAATCCGCCGGCTCGTTGATGGCCACCACCTGCAGCTCGTCCTTCAGCCCGGCCTCGACCAACGCGCGCAGGAAGCAGCGGCCGATGCGGCCGTAGCCGTTGATGGCGAGGCGGAGGGGGCGGTAGGTGGAATCGGTCACGGCGGGCTCGTTGTGCAGTGCAAGGCGTGATTGTAACGGTGAAGCCTTGCGTAGGTCAGATAAGCGCAGCGCATCTGACGACTGCGGCAGGGTGTCCGATGCGCGCCTTCGGCACTTATCAAACCTACGGGATTTGCAGCAGATTTCGCGTGTAGCGCGCGATCATGCCTTCCTCATCGGTCGGCACTACCGCCACGGCGATGCCCGAGTCGGCGGCCTCGATGCGCGCGGCGTGTTCCGTGTTGCGCGCACCATCCAGCCGCAACCCTGTCCAGCCCAGCAGTTCGCAGATGCGCGCCCGCACCGGTGCCGAGTGCTCGCCGATGCCGGCGGTGAACAAGAGGGCATCCAGCCCGCCCAGCGCCGCCATCAGCGAGCCGATCTCGCGGGCTGCGCGGTAGCAGAACAATTCCACCGCTTCGGCCGCCTCGGTCGCGGGGCTAGACAGCAGCGTGCGCATGTCGGCCGACAGGCCGGACACGCCGAGCAGGCCCGACTGGCGGTACAGCAGCTTGTTGAGCTGCGCCACGTCCATGCCCTTGTGATCCATCAGGTACAGCAGCACGCCGGGGTCGAGGTTGCCCGGACGGGTTGCCATCATCAGGCCGTCGAGCGCGGTGAAGCCCATGGTGGTGGCTACGCTGCGCCGTTCGCGCAGACCGCACAGCGAGGCGCCGGCGCCCAGATGCGCAACGATCACGCGGCCCTCGGCGCGCTCGCCCAGCACGGCCGGCAGCTGCGTGGCGACGTAGTCGTAGGACAGGCCGTGGAAGCCGTAGCGGCGCAGGCCTTCGTCGGTCAGTGCGCGCGGCAGCGCAAAGGCGGTGGCGCGAGCGTCCTGGGTGTGGTGGAAGGCGGTGTCGAAGCAGGCCACCTGCGGCAGGTCCGGCAGCTGCGCCGCCAGCGCGCGCATGCCACGCAGGTTGTGCGGCTGATGCAGCGGTGCGAGCGGGATCAGCGCTTCGAGTTCGGCCAGCACGCGGTCGTCGATGCGTACCGGCTGCGAGAAGCGCGAGCCGCCATGCACCACGCGGTGGCCGGCCGCGACCAGGTGCAGCGCTGCGAGGTGGTCATCCAGCCAGTGCAGCAGCCAGCCCAGCGCTTCCTCGTGCGCGCAGGCATGGCCGGCGACTTCGGGCAGCGCCTCGTCAAAGCGCTCGTCCCCCTTGCGGGCGTGCAGGCGCGGCGCGATGCCGATGGCGTCGATCTGGCCGGACAGCAGGGCGGGGCCGCTTTCGGCCGGAAACACGCCGAACTTCAGGCTGCTGGAGCCGGCGTTGAGGACGAGCAGGGCCTTCACGGCTGCAGGGCGGTCCGCTTGCGGTGCGCCAGCAACTGCGCGATGGCGCAGGAGGCGGCCCGGGTGCGGGCGTCGTCGGCGCGGCTGGTAAGCACGATGGGTACGCGCGCACCCAGCACGATGCCGCACAGCAGGGCATTGGCGAGGTACTCGAGCTGCTTGGCGAGCATGTTGCCGGATTCGATGTCCGGCACGATCAGGATGTCGGCCTTGCCGGCCACCGGCGAGACGATGCCCTTGGTCTTGGCGGCGAGCAGTGAGATGGCGTTGTCGAACGCCAGCGGGCCGTCGAGCACGCCGCCGGTGATCTGGCCACGGTCGGCCATCTTGCACAGGCAGGCAGCGTCGATGGTGGATTTGAGTTTGGGCGTGACTGTTTCCACCGCCGAGAGAATGGCCACCTTGGGCTCGGCCAGCCCCATGGCGTGCGCGAGGTCGATGGCGTTGCGCACGATGTCGGCCTTTTCTTCCAGCGTGGGCTCGATGTTGATGGCCGCGTCGGTGATCATCAGCGGCTGCGGGTAGGTTGGTACGTCGGCCACGAAGACGTGACTGATGCGCCGCCCGGTGCGCAGTCCGGTGGTCTTGTCGACCACGGCGCCGAGCAGTTCGTCGCTGTGCAGCGAGCCCTTCATCATGGCCTCGCAGCGCAGCTCGTGACACAGCTCGACGGCTTTGGCGGCGGCGGCGTGGCTGTGCTCGACATCGACGATCTCCACGCCGTCCACATCGATGCCGTGTTCCTCGGCGACGGCGCGGATGCGCCATTCCGGCCCCACCAGTACCGGCAGCGCGATGCCGGCCGAGCGGGTGAGCATGGCACCGGCCAGCGACTCGGCATCGCAGGGGTGGACGACTGCCAGCGTCACCGGCGGCAGGCCTTCCGAGACGGCGAGCAGGCGGCGGTAGCGGGCGTCGCGGGCAGCGGCGTCGGCGGGGGACATGTCAGGCGCGTGCATGGGCGGCTTCCGGCAGGACGATGTGCCCGATTGTACGTGCACGTGGATGACAGGTTTTGATGCGGCGCAAAATCCGCCTCGACGGTGTCGGGCCGCGCGGGTGTCCGGTGTATCTGCTTACCGTCTGCGACCCGGCCACACCCGGGCCGCATGCTAGAATCGCTGCCGTTTCCGGGCATTTTCGGAGTGTTCATGGATGTCGTGATTCTGGCTGCCGGCAAGGGCACGCGCATGCGGTCCAGCCAGCCCAAGGTGCTGCAGCCGCTGGCCGGCCGGCCCTTGCTGGCGCACGTGCTCGAGACCGCTCGCGCGCTGGATGCCGCGCGCATCTGCGTGGTGGTCGGTCATGGTGCGGACGCGGTGCGTGGCGCGCTCGACGCGCCCGGCCTGCGCTGGGTGCTGCAGAGTCCCCAATTGGGCACCGGTCATGCGGTGCAGCAGGCGCTGCCGGAGATGTCGTCGGACGGCGTGGCGCTGGTGCTGTACGGCGACGTGCCGATGATCCGCCGCGACACGCTCGCGCGCCTGGTCGCCGCCGCCGACGGCAAGCGTCTCGCGCTGCTGACCCAGAGCCTGCCTGACCCCGTCGGCTATGGCCGTATCGTGCGTGATGCGCTGGGCAAGGTGCAGCGCATCGTCGAGCACAAGGACGCGACCGAGCTGGAGCGCAAGATCCGCGAGGTCAATACCGGCATCCTCGTTGCACCGGTGGTGTTCCTGCGCGACTGGCTGGCGCGCATCGGCAACGACAACGCGCAGGGCGAGTACTACCTCACCGACATCGTGGGCCTTGCCGTGGCCGACGGCATAGAGGTGGTCTCCGCTTCGCCGACCGCCGAGTGGGAGACCTTGGGCGTGAATGACCGCCGCCAGCTCGCCGCGCTGGAGCGCACGTTGCAGGCCAACGTTGCAGACGCGCTGCTCGACGCCGGCGTGACGCTGATCGACCCGGCACGCATCGACGTGCGCGGCCACCTGAGTTGCGGCATGGATGTCGAGATCGACGTCAATTGCGTGTTCGAAGGGCGCGTGGTGCTGGGCGACGGCGTCAAGGTGGGTGCCAACTGTGTGCTGCGCGACGTCGTCATCGGCGCCGGCACGCGTATCGCCCCGTTCTCCCATCTGGATTCCACCACCACCGGCGCAGGCTGCATCATCGGCCCCTACGCGCGCACCCGCCCCGGCACGGTGCTGGCGGACGAAGTGCATCTGGGCAACTTCGTCGAGGTCAAGAACAGCAACATCGGCACCGGCAGCAAGGCCAACCATCTTGCCTATGTGGGCGATGCCGACGTGGGCGCGGGCGTCAATATCGGTGCCGGCGTGATCACCTGCAACTACGACGGCGCCAACAAGCACCGAACCATCATCGAGGACGAGGCCTTTGTCGGTTCCGACGTGCAGCTTGTCGCGCCGGTGCGCGTGGGCCGCGGCGCCACCGTCGGGGCCGGCACCACGCTCACGCGCGATGCGCCCGAAGAGCAACTCACCGTCTCGCGCGTGAAGCAGACCAGCCTGCGCTGGAAGCGTCCCGTCAAGAAATCCACCTGATCCGGAGATTCGCCCATGTGCGGCATCGTCACCGCCGTCGCCACGCGCAATGTGGTTCCCGTCCTCATCGAGGGACTGCGCAAGCTCGAATACCGCGGCTATGACTCCGCCGGGCTGGCCGTACTCAATGGCGGCCTGCGCCGCGTGCGCTCCACCGGCCGTGTGGCCGAGCTGGCCGACGCCGCGGCCGACGTGGCCGCGCCGGTGGGCATCGCCCATACGCGCTGGGCCACCCACGGCGCGCCGTCCGAGCGCAACGCCCACCCGCACGTGTCCGGCGGTCTGGCGGTGGTGCACAACGGCATCATCGAAAACTTCGAATCCATCCGTGAGCGCCTCACCGCCGCCGGCTACGTGTTTGAGTCCGACACCGACACCGAGGCCATCGCCCACCTGGTGCACAGCAAGCTCGCCAGCGCCGGCAGCCTGTTCGAGGCGGTGCGGCTGACCACGCTGGAGCTGGTTGGCGCCTATGCCATCGGTGTGCTGAGCGAGTCCGAGCCGGAGCGCGCGGTCGTCGCGCGGCGCGGTTCGCCGCTGCTGCTCGGGCTGGGTGAGGACGGCATGTACGCTGCCTCCGACACCGCCGCGCTGCTGCAGGTCACGCGCAACATCGTCTATCTGGAAGACGGTGACATCGCCGAACTCACGCGCGGTGCCGTGCGCATCACCGACAGCGCCGGCCAGCCGGTCGAGCGCCCCACCCACGTCTCCAGCCTGTCGGCCGACGCGGTGGAACTGGGCGTCTATCGCCACTACATGCAGAAGGAAATCTTCGAGCAGCCGCAGGCGCTGGCCAACACGCTGGAGATCATCGGCGGCGGCGGTCTGCCCAGCCCGCAACTGTTCGGCGCCGACGGCCCGGCCGTGCTCGGCGGTGTGCGCCAGGTGCTGATCCTGGCCTGCGGCACCAGCTACCACTCCGGTCTGGTGGCGCGCTACTGGCTCGAATCCATCGCCGGCATTCCGTGTACCGTCGAAATCGCCAGCGAATACCGCTACCGCAGTTCGGTGCCGGACCCCGCCACGCTGGTCATCGCCATCTCGCAGTCGGGCGAAACGGCCGACACCCTGGCCGCCCTCAAGCACGCCACCCTGCTCGGCATGACGCGCACGCTGGCCATCTGCAACGTGCCCGAATCCGCCATCGTGCGTGAAGCGGCACTGCGCTTCATCACCCGCGCCGGCCCCGAGATCGGCGTAGCCTCCACCAAGGCCTTCACCACCCAGCTCGCCGCGTTGGCGCTGCTCACGCTCACGCTGGCACGCATGGCCGGGCGGCTCAGCGAAGAGGTCGAAGCCCAGCATCTGGCCGGCCTGCGTCACCTGCCGGTGGCCGTGCAAAAGGTGCTCGAACTCGAGCCGCAGATCGAGCAATGGGCGCAGAACTTCGCCATGAAGCAGCACGCCCTGTTCCTCGGCCGCGGTCGCCACTGGCCCATCGCCATGGAAGGCGCGCTCAAGCTCAAGGAAATCTCCTACATCCACGCCGAGGCCTACGCCGCCGGCGAACTCAAGCACGGCCCGCTGGCGTTGGTGGACAAGGACATGCCGGTCATCGCCGTCGCCCCAGCCGACGAACTGCTCGAAAAGCTCAAGTCCAACCTGCAGGAAGTCCGCGCCCGCGGCGGCGAGCTCTTCGTCTTCGCCGACGCCGGCAGCGAAATCCCCGAAACCGACGGCGTACACATCCTGCACATGCCCGAGCACTACGGCATGCTCTCTCCCGTGCTGCACGTCATCCCGCTGCAACTGCTGTCATACCACGCGGCGCTGGTGAAGGGCACGGACGTGGACAAGCCGCGGAATCTGGCAAAGAGCGTCACGGTGGAGTAAATCGTTATCGATGTATTGGGCATTTCTGATGCGGTGGCACCATGTGGCTAGCACACGTGGTGTATCAACGTTCAGAACGAAAGCCCCGTATGGATCCCATGGAAACTATTATGGCGACGGACGACCGACTGAATCGGTCCGGACACCGACAATGGTGATCTGCACGCTGTAATCCGCGTTATTGCTGATTGGCCTGATCACGGCGGCCGTGATGATCGGCTGGCTGGTGTTGATCGCCACCGCGGTGTGGTTCATCTACCGTCTGGTGAAGGGCTTCCTCAACCTGAATGACGACGAGCCGATGTACGTGGCCTGAAATCCGGTCGCATCGAAGGCTTCCGACACCGGCCCCGCGCCGGTGTTTTTTTATGGGAGGCGGAGCCGCGCTCAAACCGGTTGGCGAGGTCCGCGGGGCCAAGCAGAATACTGATATGTCTGTTCGGGAGCGCGGGATGGCTGCGCAGCGAAAGAAGGGGGAAGACGCCGCCCCGCCGTCTGCGCTCCGGCAGTGGTGGCGCGGCATGGCGGTGCCGCTGAATCTGGCGGTGCTGCTGGTGTGCGCGGTGCTGGTCGGCGGCATCTGGCTGGCCACCCTGCAGCGCATGGCCTTCGAGCGCGAGCAGGCGGTGGTGGCCGAAATGCAGTCCAACGCGAATCTGGCCATCGCCTTCGAACAGCAGGTGTTCCGCACGCTGAAGGCGGCCGAGCAGGTGGCTGCCTTCGTGCGTGTGCAGTATCTGCAGCGCGGCAAGGAGATTGATCTGTCGCGCTGGGTGGCGGACGGGACCATCCGCGAGACCCTGTTTACGATCATCAGCGTGGTGGATGAAACGGGCACGGTTGTCAGCAGCAGTCAGGCCACGGGGGCGGTGAACTACGCCGATCGCGATTTCTTTCAGCGTCAGCGCGAGCTGGGCAACGACGAGTTGTTCGTCAACCAGCCGGTGTTCGGTCGGGTGTCGAAGCGCTGGCAGATTCCCATGTCCCTGCGCATCACGCGAGTGGACGGGAGTTTTGGCGGAGTCGTCGTGATGTCGGTGGATCCCGACAACTTCACGGATTTCTATCGCCAGGCCGACCTCGGCAGGCGTGGCCTGCTGGAGCTGACCGGCCTGGATGGCGTGATGCGTGGCCGCAAGGTCGGCAGCGAAGGCAGTTTCGGTCTGGATGCCCGCGCCATGCCATGGTTCGACCGTCAGGCCGGGATGCCGGCCGGCAGTCTGCTCGACGACGGCACCGCGCTCGACGGTGTACCGCGGGTGGTCAGTTACCGGCGCATGGCCGGCTACCCGCTGATGGTCGTTGTCGGCACGCCGGTGGAGGATGCCTTGCAGCCCGTATGGCAGCGCAGCCGGGGTTACGTGCTGGCGGCGGGCACTGCCACCCTGGTACTGCTGGTCTTCGCGGCCCTGCTGATGCTGGTGCTCGCCCGTCAGCGCCGCGCCACGCAGGGGCTGCAGGCCAGCGAAGCCCTGTTCCGC
>JAJLLM010000057.1:0-26350 GCA_033837965.1 Pseudazoarcus pumilus | reverse complement strand
GAGCAGCGCATCTCGAACTTCCTGCTGTGGCAGCTGGCCTACACCGAGCTGTACTTTACCGATGTCCTTTGGCCGGATTTCGACGAATCCGCGCTGGATCTGGCCATCGCCTCCTATCGTGCCCGCGAGCGTCGTTTCGGCCGCACCAGCGAACAGTTGCTTGCAGCGGATACTGCCGGGGCGCCGACTTCACGCAAGGGCTCTGATGCTTAAGCAGCGCGTACTGACCGCGGTGGTCCTGGTCGGCGGGTTTCTCGGGGCATTGTTCTTCAGCCCGGCGCCGCTGTGGCTGGTCCTGATTGCTGCGATTGCCGCCGTCGCCGCGCACGAGTGGGGCGCGTTGATTGATCTTTCCTCCACGCTGCGCAAGGCATATGCGTTCGCCACGGCTGTCGCCGCCGCGGTGCTTGGCTATCTGGCGATGGGCGAGCCCTGCCAGTCGACGCTCCTGCTCTATGGCTTGAGCGTGCTCTTCTGGGGCCTGCTGGTGCCGCTGTGGTTCCGCGCGCGCTGGAAGTCCGGCCCCCGAATCGGTGCCCTTGTGGGGTGGCTGGTGTTGCTGCCGACGGCGGTGGCGCTGGTTGATCTGCGCGGCATCGATCCTCTGCTGTTGCTGGCTGCCATGGTGCTGGTGTGGATTGCCGACGTGGCGGCCTACTTCACCGGTCGCGCCTTCGGGCGCGTCAAGCTCGCGCCCTCGATCAGTCCGGGCAAGACTCGCGAAGGCGCCTACGGCGCGATGTTCGGCGTGTTCGTGTGCGGCATGGCGTTCTTTGCGCTGGTCGGTGATGCGGCCGACGGGCTTTCGTGGGCAGTGATGGCGGTCCTGCTGCCGGTGTTCACCCTGCTGAGCATTGAGGGCGACCTGTTCGAGTCGCTCCTCAAGCGCCAGGCCGGCGTGAAGGACAGCGGCACGCTGTTGCCCGGGCACGGCGGGGTGCTGGACCGCATCGACAGTCTGACCTCGACGATGCCGCTGGTCGGCCTCATTGCATTGTGGGCGGCGCGATGACAGGCGGCGCTCCGCGCAAGGTGGTGGTGTTGGGAGCGACCGGCTCGATCGGGGTCAATACCCTCGACGTGATCGCGCGACACCCGGATCGCTATTCGGTCTTTGCCCTGACGGCACATCGCCAGATCGATCGTCTGTACCGGCAGTGCCTGCAGTTCTCACCCTCCTTTGCCGTTGTGGCGGCACCTGAAGACGCCCGTGTGCTGGCTGCGCGTCTGGCTGAGGCAGCATGTGTCACGACCGTGCTGTGCGGTGAAGCAGCCTTGTGCGAAATGGCGGCGCATCCCGATGTGGACGCCGTGATGGCGGCCATCGTGGGCGCCGCCGGGCTGGCGCCCACGCTCGCTGCCGCACGGACCGGGAAGCGCGTATTGCTTGCCAACAAGGAAGCGCTGGTGCTGGGTGGCGCCCTGTTCATGCAGGCGGTGGGTGAGGGCGGCGCCACGCTGCTGCCGATCGACAGCGAGCACAACGCAATTTTCCAGTCGTTGCCGGCCGCCTATCAGGGCGGGCTGGACGACTCCGGCGTGCGCCGTATCGTGCTGACCGCATCTGGCGGGCCTTTCCGCGACACGCCTTTGTCCGAACTCGATACAGTCACCCCCGAGCAGGCCTGCAGTCACCCCAACTGGGTGATGGGGCGAAAGATTTCGGTCGATTCCGCGACCATGATGAACAAGGGGCTGGAAGTCATCGAGGCGCACTGGCTGTTCCGTGCACCGGCCGAGCGTATCGATGTGGTGGTGCATCCGCAGAGCGTGATTCATTCCATGGTCGAGTACGTCGATGGGTCCGTGATTGCCCAGCTTGGCAATCCCGACATGCGTACGCCCATTGCTCACGCGCTGGCATACCCCGAGCGTATCGAGGCGGGCGTGGGCAGTCTCGATCTGGTGCGCATCGGCAGCCTGAGTTTCCGTGAGCCGGACCTGCAGCGCTTCCCCTGTCTGGGCCTGGCCTACGACGCGTTGTGCGCAGGGGGCGCTGCGCCGGCCGTGCTGAATGCTGCCAATGAGGAGGCGGTGGCGGCCTTTCTCAACGGTCGTCTGGCGTATCGATCGATCAGTGTCGTCATCGCCGAAGCGCTGGAACGCGCGCATGCACTGTCGGTCGAAACGCTCGATTCCATCCTGGATGCAGACCGCGTGGCCCGTGTCGAGGCCCGTCAATGCATCCGCCAGCGCGAGATCCGATGAATCTGTTCGAGTACCTCATTCCCTTCGTCATCGCCCTCGGGGTGCTGATCTTCGTGCACGAACTGGGGCATTACCTCGTTGCACGCTGGTGCGGTGTCAAAGTCCTGCGTTTTTCCGTCGGTTTCGGTCGCCCGCTGCTGAAGTGGTCGGTCGGACGCGATCGCACCGAATGGGTGCTCGCAGCGTTTCCCCTGGGTGGTTACGTACGGATGCTCGACGAGCGCGAGGGTGAGGTGGCTGCGGCCGATCTGCCCCGATCCTTCAATCGGCAATCGGTTTGGCGGCGCTTCGCCATCGTGTCCGCCGGCCCTCTGGCCAATTTCCTGCTCGCGATCGTTCTCTACTGGGGCCTGTTTGCCACCGGTACGGAGGAGTTGCGCCCGCGTGTGGCACTGACAGCACCGACACAGACAATTGCGGCCGATGCGGGTCTGCGGGAAGGCGATACCGTGCTGTCGATTGATGGCGCAGGCGTGCGTAGTTGGTCGGATCTGCGTTGGATGCTGCTGCGCGCCGTGCTGGATGGTCGCGCGGCAGATCTCGTCGTGCGTGGTGAGCAGGGTGGGGAGCTGGCGCTGCGGCTGGATTTCCAGGGCGTCAGTGTGGATGACTCCGACGAGGATCTCATCGCGCGCATCGGTATTCGGCCCTGGCGCCCGGTGATTCCGCCGATTGTCGGGCAGGTGCTCGATGACGGCGCGGCCGCGCAAGCCGGCGTGCGGGAGGGTGACCGCTTTGTCGAACTGGATGGTCGCCCGGTGCTCGGCTGGAGCGAGTTGGTGGCGACGGTGAGCGAACGCGCCGGCGAGCCCTTGAGCGCGGTGGTGGAGCGTGACGGGGTGCGACTGCCGTTGTCGCTGGTGCCCGAGCCGACACAGATCGACGGGCGCACGCTCGGACGCATCGGCGTCGCCGCAGCGGATGCTCCCGCGCTGCGCGAGCAGATGTTCACGACCGTGCGCTACGGCCCGCTCGAAGGGCTCACGCGAGCAGCCGTGAAGACCTGGGACACGAGCGTGCTGACGCTCAAGATGATCGGACGCATGCTGATCGGCGAAGTGTCCTGGAAGAACCTCTCCGGGCCGGTCACGATTGCCGACTACGCGGGGCAGACCGCCAAGCTGGGATTGGCTCACTACCTGGGTTTCATGGCACTCATCAGCATCAGTCTGGGGGTGCTCAACCTGCTCCCCATCCCGGTGCTGGATGGCGGGCATTTGCTGTATTATGTTGTCGAGATTGTGAAGGGCAGCCCGGTGTCCGAGCGCGTGATGCAGCTTGGTCAGCAGCTTGGTTTGGTCGTACTGGCGATGCTGATGGTGTTCGCGTTTTATAACGACATCATGCGGCTGATTTCCGGTTGAGAACGGAATGAGATTGAAACTACTGAGCGGGCTGGTTGCAGCCCTTTTTGTTGCCAGTCCAGCATTTGCCTTCGACCCCTTCACGGTCAAGGACATCCGCGTCGAAGGCATCCAGCGGACCGAAGCAGGTACGGTCTTCAACTATCTGCCGGTTCGCGTCGGCGATACCTTCACCGAAGAGCAGGCCGCCGAAGCCATTCGTGGCCTGTTTGCCACCGGCTTCTTCAGTGACGTCCGCATCGATGTAGAGAATGACGTCATCGTCGTTCTGGTGGACGAACGTCCGGCCATCGCCGACATCACCTTCGTCGGCGTCAAGGAATTCGATACCAAGGGACTCAAAGGCAGTCTGCGTGCCATCGGACTGGCCGAGGCGCGCACCTTCGATCGCGCGCTGCTGGAACGCGCCGAGCAGGAGCTCAAGCGTCAGTACCTCGGTCGCGGTAAGTACTCTGCCGAGGTCGTCACCACCGTCACGCCGCTCGAACGGAATCGTGTCGGCATCAACTTCACGGTCACCGAGGGTCAGGTTGCGAAGATCCGCAAGATCAGCATCGTCGGCAACCAGAAGTTCAAGGAAAAGGACCTGCTTGAGGTCTTCCAGTCGCGTACGCCGGGCTGGCTGACCTGGTACACCAAGAACGACCAGTACTCGCGTCAGAAGCTGTCCGCCGACCTTGAGAACCTGCGCTCCTTCTATCTTGACCAGGGCTATCTCGATTTCAATATCGACTCCACTCAGGTCTCGATCACACCGGACAAGAAGGACATCTACATCACGGTAAACATCACCGAGGGTGAGAAGTACACGGTGTCCGCCGTGAGCTTTGCCGGCGACCTGATCCTGCCGGAAGCGGAGTACCTCAAACTCGCAGAAATCCGTCCGGGTGACGTGTTCTCGCGTGCGAAACTGACAGCCACGACGGACGCGGTGACCAACCGTCTCGGCAACGAAGGTTATGCGTTCGCCAACGTCAACGCTGCTCCGGAGGTGGATGCCGAGAAGCGCGAGGTGGCATTCACGATCTTCGTCGATCCGGGGCGCCGTGTGTATGTGCGCCGCCTCAACATCGGCGGCAACGTCCGTTCGCGTGACGAAGTGATCCGTCGCGAGATCACGCAGATGGAAGGCGGCTGGTACGACGCTGAACTGATCCGCAAGTCGCGCACGCGTGTCGAGCGTCTGGGCTTCTTCGACGAAGTCGCCATCCAGACGCCGGCCGTGCCGGGCTCCACCGATCAGATCGACGTGAACGTCACGGTCAAGGAGCGGCCTACGGGAAGCCTTTCACTTGGCGCGGGTTTTTCCAGTTCCGAGAAGGTTGTACTCAGCGGATCGGTGACGCAGGACAACCTGTTCGGCACCGGTAAATCCCTCGGAGTCGGTCTGAATACTTCGAAGTCCGGCCGTACGGTCTCCCTGTCGTTTACCGATCCGTACTACACCGTCGATGGGGTGAGTCTGGGCTACGATATTTACCGTCGAACCTACGATCCATCCGAAACGACCAGCATCTCGCGTTACGAGTCGAAGTCCACGGGTCTGGGCATCCGTCTTGGCTACCCGATTGCCGAGGATGACCGGATCAATTTTGGACTGGCCATCGACCGCACCGAGATCACAACGTATGACGACAGCCCGGAGCTCTATAAGGACTTCTGCCGGGACTTCGGTTGCACGAATCCGGCCACCGGTGTCGGTACCGTCTCGGTGGACAGCCTGCTTGCAACGATCGGCTGGTCGAGCGACACGCGCGACAGCTTCCTCTATCCGCGCTCGGGTACCTATCAGCGTGTAGCGTTCGAGACGGCCCTCGCACCGGGCGAACTGCGCTATGGTCGCCTGAACTACCAGTATCAGTACTGGCTGCCGATCGGCAGCAGTCAGGCGCTGATGATGAACCTGGATATGGGTATCGCCAAAGGTTACGGTGGCAAACCGGTGCCGTTCTACAAGAACTTCTATGCCGGCGGCATCGGTTCGGTGCGTGGTTTCGAGCAAAGCTCAATCGGCCCGCGCACGACCGACGACGATCCGATCGGTGGTACGCGTATGTTGGTTGCTAACGCAGAGTACTATTTCCCGCTGCCGGGCTCCGGAGCCGATCGATCTTTCCGAACCTCGCTGTTCTTTGACGCTGGTTACATCTGGGACGAGGAGACCAAGTTCGATTCCGGGCAGATGCGCTACAGTACCGGCATCGCATTTTCTTGGGCGTCGCCGCTCGGCCCGCTCAAGTTCAGTTTCGGTTTCCCGATCAAGAAGCAGGATACCGACGAAGAAGAGAAATTCCAGTTCCAGTTCGGCTCGGTGTTCTGAGCGCCGATGTGCGGTATCTCGGAGGTTTAAGTGAAATCCAAGGTTTTCCCGGTAGTTCTCATCGCCTTGTGCGCGCTGTTCCCGGTCGCCGCCGGCGCCCAGGCCAAGATCGGTTTTGTTGATTCCGACCGCCTGATGCGTGAAGCCGCGCCTGCCGTGCGTGCCCAGCAGCGTCTTGAGAAGGAGTTCGAGTCGCGCGACCAGGAGTTGCAGCGTCTGGCGCGTGAGTTGCAGACCCTGCAGGAGGATCTGGAGCGTAATGCCCTGACCATGGGGGAAGCCCAGCGTCGTGAAAAGGAGCGCGCCTTCAACGAGTTGAATCGTGAGTTCCAGCGCAAGCAGCGTGAGTTCCGCGAGGATCTCAATCAGCGCCGCAACGAGGAGCTTGCAGCCGTGCTCGACCGCGCCAATGCGGCCATCAAGCAGGTCGCAGAGGCCGAGAAATACGATGTGATCCTGCAGGAAGCGGTGTATGCCAGTCCGGGTATCGACATCACCGAGAAGGTGCTGAAGGCGCTCGAGAACGGCCGTTGATGGCGGTCGCATGTATACGCTTGATCAGATCGTTGCCCGATTCGGGGGCGAAGTCGTCGGTGATGGCTCGACCCTGATCGAGCAGGTCGGAACGCTGGATCAAGCCGCACGCGGCTGCATCAGTTTCCTCGCCAATCCAAAGTACGCATCCCAGCTGGCCGCCTGCCAGGCCTCCGCGGTCATCGTCGCGCCCGCCGCACGCGAGCGCACGACCCTGCCGCGAATCGTTGCCGCAGATCCCTACGTCTATTTTGCGCGTGTCTCGCAGCTGCTCAATCCGGCACGCCGGCCTGATCCCGGCGTTGGCGCTGCGGCAGTGATTGCGTCGCAGCTGCCGGCCTCCGTCAGTATCGGAGCAGGTGCCAGCATCGGTGTCGATGTCGTGCTGGGCGAGGGCGTCGTGATCGGCCCCGGCTGCCACGTCGGGGATGGCGTGCACATCGGCGAAGGCACGGTACTGAACGCCAATGTCACGATCTATCACGCTTGCGTGCTGGGTGCCCGTTGCATCGTGCATTCGGGTACTGTCGTCGGCGCCGACGGTTTCGGTTTCGCGCGTGAGCGTGATGGTAGTTGGGTCAAGATTCCGCAGATCGGCCGCGTGGTGATCGGCGATGATGTCGAGATCGGGGCGAACACCACCATCGATCGCGGCGCGCTGGAAGACACAGTCATCGGCAACGACGTCAAGCTCGACAACCAGATCCAGATCGCCCACAACGTACGTATCGGCGATCACACCGCGATTGCCGGCTGCGTGGGCATTGCCGGCAGCACCACCATCGGCGCGCGCTGCATGATCGGTGGTCAGGCCGGAGTGATCGGCCACCTCGAGATCTGCGACGACGTCGTGATTTCCGCCGGCACACTGGTCACCAAGTCGATTCGCGAACGCGGTGTCTACACCGGCAACCTGCCGCTGCAGCAGCATGGCGACTGGGTGCGCAATTTCGCGCATCTGCGCCATCTGGACAGCCTCGCGGATAGAATACGCCGCCTCGAACAACTCCTGACCGAGCGCTCCGGCGCCTGAAGCCATGATCATGGACATCAACGAAATCCTCGAATACCTGCCCCACCGCTACCCCTTCCTGCTGGTGGATCGCGTGCTGGAGATCGAGGACGGCCAGCGCATTACCGCGCTCAAGAACGTGACGATGAACGAGCCGTTCTTCCCCGGCCATTTCCCCAATCACCCGGTGATGCCGGGCGTGCTCATCGTCGAGGCCATGGCGCAGGTCGCCGCGCTGCTATCGTTCAAGAGCATGGGGGTGAAGCCCGACGAGAACTCGGTGGTGCTGTTCGCCGGCATCGATGCCGTGCGCTTCAAGCGTCAGGTGGTGCCGGGCGACCAGCTGATCTTCGAAGTCGAGATCCTGCAGAACAAGCGCAACATCTACAAATACAAGGGTGTTGCGAAGGTCGACGGTCAGGTGGCAGCCGAGGCCGAGCTGATGTGTGCGCTGAAGACCAAATGATTCATCCCACCGCTATCGTTCATCCCGGCGCAAGGCTGGGCGCGGATGTCGAGATCGGCGCGTATTCGATCATCGGCGAACACGTCGAAATCGGCGACCGCACGCGTATCGGGCCGCATGTGGTGGTCGAAGGCCGCACGCGCATCGGCTGCGACAACGAGATCTTCCAGTTCTGTTCGATCGGTGCCGCACCGCAGGACAAGAAATACGACGACGAGCCGACGCTGCTCGAGATCGGCGATCGTAACACCATCCGTGAGTTCTGCTCGTTCAACGTCGGCACGGCGCAGGATGCCGGAGCCACGCGCATCGGCAACGACAACTGGATAATGGCCTACGTGCATGTCGCGCATGACTGTGTCGTCGGCAACCACACCATCTTTGCCAACAACGCCACTTTGGCCGGGCATGTGCATGTGGGCGATTGGGCCATTCTCGGTGGCTTCACCGGCGTGCACCAGTTCGTGCGGGTCGGGGCGCACAGCTTCTGCGGGGTCGGTACGGTGTTGCTGCAGGATCTGCCGCCCTATGTGACCGTGGCCGGCAATCCGGCCAAGCCGCACGGCATCAACAGCGAAGGCCTGCGTCGCCGTGGTTACAGCCCGGAAGCCATCGCTGCCATCAAGCGTGCTTACCGTTCGCTGTATCGGGCCAGTCTGAGCCTGGACGAGGCGCGCGTGGCGGTGGCCGAAATTGCCGCGGCCACGCCGGAGGTTGCCCCGTTCTCGGAGTTCATCGCGGCGTCCTCGCGCGGTCTCGTGCGCTGAGCGCGTCATGGTCATGCGTATTGCCATGGTCGCCGGGGAAGCTTCCGGCGATCTTCTCGCGAGTCATCTCATCCGCGCCTTGAAGGTGCGTTATCCCGATGCAGAGTTCTTCGGCATCGGTGGCCCCCTGATGCAGCGCGAGGGTTTTCAGGCCCTGTGGTCGTGCGAGCGTTTGGCCGTGCACGGCTATGTCGATGCCTTGCGCCGTTACCGCGAACTGTCGGGTATCCGCAAGGATCTGCTGGCTCGCATCCTGCAGCAGCGCCCGGACGCCTTCATCGGCGTCGATGCGCCCGATTTCAACTTGTGGCTGGAGCGGCGCGTGCGTGAGGCCGGCATGCCGTCCATCCATTTCGTCAGCCCGTCGATCTGGGCGTGGCGTGGCGGGCGCATCCGCGGCATTGCACGCTCGGTTTCGCACATGCTGTGTCTCTTCCCCTTCGAGCCGGCGCTGTATGAAAAGGCCGGTGTGCCGGTGAGCTACGTCGGTCATCCGCTCGCCGACGTGTTCCCGCTGGAGCCTGACCGCGCGGCCATGCGCGAACGCCTGAACCTCCGTCCGGACGTGCCGGTGATTGCCCTGCTGCCCGGTAGCCGTGATTCGGAGGTGCGTAATCTTGCAGCGAACTACATCAAAACTGCAAAGATCATCGCAGAACATCGTCCGGAGGCGGTTTTCCTCGTGCCGCTGGCGACGCGCGCTACGCGCGAGCTGTTCGAACAGGCCCTGTACGAGGCGAACGCGGGCGAATTGCATCTGCGCATCCTGTTCGGACATGCCGTCGACGCCATGACGGCGGCCGACGTCGTGCTGGTGGCCAGCGGCACGGCCAGCCTGGAGGCGGCGCTGCTCAAGCGTCCGATGGTCATCAGCTACCGCATCGGCAAGTGGCAGTACCGGCTGATGAAGCTCATGGCCTATCTGCCGTGGATCGGGTTGCCCAACATCCTGTGCAACGAAACCGTGGTGCCCGAGCTCATCCAGGACGCGGCCACGCCGGCTGCGCTGGCCGAGGCGCTGGAGCGCTGGCTTGATGATGCAGAAGGGCGGGCTGCGCTTGAGCAGCGTTTCACTGACCTGCATCTGCAACTCAAGCAGGGCACGGCAACCCGTGCGGCGGAGGCCATTGCGCCGTATCTCCAAACCCGGCATGGAGCAGGGCAGTGAGCCAGCCGCTGGTGTGCGGTGTGGATGAGGCCGGCCGGGGGCCCTTGTGCGGTTCAGTGGTGGCGGCGGCAGTGATTCTCGATCCTGCCAACCCCATCGCAGGTCTCAACGACTCCAAAAAGCTCACGGCGAAACGGCGCGAACGTCTGGCCGAAGAGATTCGCTCCAAAGCACTTGCTTGGGCAGTAGCCGAAGCAAGTGTCGAGGAAATCGACCGCATCAACATCCTGCATGCCTCCATGCTCGCTATGTCGCGAGCGGTAGCCGCGCTGACTTTGCGGCCGGATGTCGTCAAGGTGGATGGCAACCGTTGTCCCGACATTCCCGAAGTGTGCGAAGCCATCGTTGGCGGGGATGCACTGGTGGCAGAGATTTCGGCGGCCTCCATCCTCGCCAAGACGGTACGCGATGCAGCCATGGTCGAACTCGATCGCGAGCATCCGCAGTACGGTTTCGCCCGCCACAAGGGCTATCCTGTGCCGGACCATCTGGCGGCGCTGCGGGTGCATGGCGTACTGGCCTGTCACCGCCGCAGTTTCGGCCCGGTGCGTGCACTGCTCGCTCAGGCCAGCCTTTTCGGAGATCCTTCATGAGCCAGAATTTCGGCCTTTTCGCACACTTGCTCGGCGTCATCACCTGGCTGGGCGGCATGTTCTTGCTGTACTTCTGTCTCCGTCCGGCAGCCATGGCACTGGCGCCGGCGCAGCGTCTGCCGCTGTGGGTGGCCGTGTTTTCGCGCTTCTTTCCGCTGGTGTGGGCGTCGATTGCGCTGATCCTGCTGAGCGGGCTCGGCAAGCTCGGCGCCATCGGCTTTGCCAATGCGCCGACGGCCTGGCATGTGATGCTGCTCACCGGCCTGGCGATGGTGGCGGTATTCGTGTCGATCTGGTTCGGGCCCTGGGCTGCGTTGAAGCGCGCCGTCGCCGCCGAGGACTGGGCGGCCGGCGCGGCCGCGCTCAACCGTATCCGTCAGCGGGTGGCGCTCAATATCGCGCTGGGCCTGCTGACGGTGGCCATCGCCACATTGGGGCTGGCACTGCTGTGAAGCACATCAGCTCGCGCGACAATCCGCTGATCAAGCAGTTGCGGGCCTTGTCCGAGTCGGCGCGCGAGCGCCGCGAAACCGGACAGACCGTGCTCGACGGGGTGCATCTGGCCGAAGCGGCGCTGGCTGCGGGCGTGTCGCTGCAGCAACTGGTGGTGAGCGAACGCGGCATGACGCGCGCCGAGATCATCGCGCTGCTTGATGCCTGTGAAGGCACGCCGTCCTGCCTCGTACCGGATGCGCTGTTCGCGCAGCTCAGTCCGGTCGATTCGCCGACCGGCCTGCTGGCTGTCATCGACACCCCGGAGGATTCAGTCGCTCCCTTGTCGGACACCGTCATTGCGCTCGATGGTGTGCAGGACCCCGGCAACCTCGGCACCATCCTGCGTACGGCCGCTGCGGCGGGAGTGCGCGACGTACTGCTTGGCAACGGTTGCGTCCAGGCCTGGGCGCCGCGTGTGCTGCGTGCCGGCATGGGCGGGCATTTCCGACTGCGCCTGCGCGAGCGGGTCGATCTGGTCACAGCCCTGAAAGGCTTTCCGGGCCAGGTGTTGGCGACCTTGCCGGAGGCATCCACCCCGTCCCTGTATCAGTGCGATCTCAGCGGTCCGGTGGCGTGGTTGTTCGGCGCCGAAGGGGCAGGGCTGTCATCCGAGGTGGCCGCTCTGGCGACCGGCGGGGTGCGTATTCCGATGCCCGGCGCGGTCGAATCGCTGAATGTGGGTGCTGCCGTGGCGGTCTGCCTGTTCGAGCAGGCGCGTCAGCGCGCCGCAAGGCCCTGATCAAGGTCGATGGCGGCTTCCTCCTCGCCGTGACCGACCACGCCCAGTAGCGGTGCTGCAATGCGCTCACGCAGGCTCTGCAGGTTGTCTTCAAAGCGCAGCATGGCCGGATCGATGCGATTGGCTACCCAGCCGGCCAGCGTCAATCCCCGCACCTGCAGCGCCGTCACGCTCAGCAGGGCATGGTTGATGCAGCCCAGCCGCATGCCCACCACCAGAATCACCGGCAGCTTCAGTGCTACGGCCAGATCGGCGTAGTCGCGCTGCTCGTCCAACGGTACCAGCAGGCCGCCGGCGCCTTCCACAAAGACGCGGTCGGCCTGCGCCTGCAGGGCGTGCAGCGCTTCGTCGATCCGCGAAAAGTCGATCTGCACGCCTTCTTCGCGCGCCGCCAGGTGCGGGGCGATCGGCGCCTGCAGGCAGTACTGCGTGACCAACCGCTCGTCGGCCTTCAGACTGGCAGCGGCCATCAGCCGTGCGGTGTCCTCGTTGATGATCCGGCCGTTGATCCGCTCCGTACCCGCGGCCACCGGCTTCATGCCCACGGCGCGCAGGCCGCGGGCGGCGGCACCGCGCAGCAGGGCGCAGGTGACGAAGGTCTTGCCGATGCCGGTATCCGTGCCGGTGACGAACCACGCCTTGCCCATCGCTCCGCCTCAGTCGCTGCGGCTGCGCGTGTACAGCTCGCGTCCCCAGAACGAGTCGCTAGGCGCGCGCCAGGCTGAGCGGTGCAGCCACAGCAGCGACTCGCGATCCTGCGCCAGCAGCGACAGCTGCTTGGGCGTCAGCGCCGAGGGGCCATTGAGCAGGCAGCGCCCGCACAGCTGGCGCAGGTGCTCGCGCTTGGCTCCGGCCGCGCGGCCGCGGGCCGCATCGGCGTGCATGCGGTTGAGCATCGGGTCGATGATGGCTTCCACGAAGGCACCGGTGTCGTCGTCGCCCTGACGCGGGCCGAGCGGTGCGCCATGCTCCATCTCGTCGATCAGCCGGTCATCGCTGCGCTCCTGCGGCACCAGCAGCAAGCCGGCCTTGCGCAGCGTCTGTCCGGGGCCGACGCGACTGAACAGCACCGAGGTGGGGGCAGCCAGGATCAGCGGAATGGCCACCGGGAGCGACCAGTAGAAGAACATCGGATCCAGCGTCCACGCGAACCAGGCCCAGGCCGCGGCGAGGAGGGAGCCGGGCGCCTGGCTCGCGATGGCCGTCTGCCAGGAGGTTTCGTCGCCGCGATTCTGGCCGGCCCAGCGCAGCGAAACGTTGAGCAGTGCCTCGATGACGTAGCGGCTGTGCGCCAGCATGCGGATCGGCGCGAGCAGGGTGGACACCAGCATTTCGAGATTGACGCTGAGCATCAGCCGGAAGAAGCCGCCGTGAGCAGTACGGCGGCGCGACAGCAGTACGTCGATGACCGACAGCATCTTCGGGAAGAACAGCAGGAACAGCGTCGAGGCCACCAGTTTCAGTGCCAGCAACGGGTCCCATTGCGGCCACTGCGGAAACAGGCTGTGCGACTGCGGAAAGTACTCGATGGGCTGCAGCACCAGCCGCGCCGCGCTGATGGTGGACAGCGCCAGAAAGGCCAGCCACAGCGGTGAGGCGCAGTAAGACATGATCCCGTTGATGAAGGCCATGCGATGCGCCCAGCGCAGGCGTGGAGTGGTCAGCAGCACCCACAGGTGCTGCAGGTTGCCCTTGGCCCAGCGCTTGTCGCGGGTGAGCTCATCGACCACCGTGGGCGGGGATTCCTCGTAACTTCCGCCCAGACCGGGTTCCAGCCATACCTCGTGGCCGGCGCGCGCCATGTAGGCTGATTCGACGAAGTCATGGCTGGCGATCGGTCCCTTGAACAGCCCGAAGCCGCGCATCTTGGGCAGCCCGCAGTGGTCCATGAAGGGGCGGATGCGCATGATGGCGTTGTGGCCCCAGTACGCCGCTTCACCGAGCTGGAAGGCGGCCAGACCGGTGGAGAAGAGCGGGCCGTAGACCTGGTTGGCAAACTGCTGCGCGCGGGCGAAGAGCGACTTGGCGTTGACCAGCACCGGGTTGGTCTGGATCAGGCCAACCTGGGGCTCGAGCTGCATGAGCTGAACCAGCTTCACCAGCGTGTCGCCTTCCATCAGGCTGTCGGCATCGAGCACGATCATGTACTCGTAGCGGCGTCCCCAGCGGCGCAGGAAATCCGCGATGTTGCCGCTCTTGTAGTTCATGTTGAGCGTGCGGCGGCGGTAGAACAGCCGGCCGGCCGCGCCCAGCTCGTTGCACATGCGGAACCAGGCTTCCTTCTCCGCCATCCAGTAGCCCGGCGCCCGGCTGTCGGACAGGATGTAAAAGTCGAAGTCGGCGAGCTTGCCGGTGCGTTCGAGCGAGCGGTAGATCGCGCGCAGGCCGCCCAGCGTGCGCTCCACCGGCTCGTGGTAGATCGGCATCACGATGGCCGTGCGGGCCAGCACCGTGGCGTCGAGTTCAGCCGCTGAACGGCGCCGCAGCAGTGAGCGCGGATCGCCCCCGAAGCGACGCAGCACGAAGCCCGTCATGCCGATCCAGAAGCCCACCGAAATCCAGGTGAACATCAGCGCAAACAGCGCGATCAGACCGATTTCCACCCAGTTGCCACCTTGATAGGGCAAGACCTGCCGCATCACGTCGGTCGCAAAAACGGTTTGGGTGATGACCACGGCCGTGAGCAGGAAACGGCGCACGTTTGCTTGCAGACGCCATTTCACGCGCGGCACGGTGGTGGGCTCGGAGCGGAGAACGGGGGCGCGGTCCATCAGCGTGCGCCGTAGTGGATGCTGCCGCGCTCAAGGGGCGGACTGGCGGGCGGCAACAGCGGATCGGGCAGGGAAAAGCGTTCCGGCAGGAGGTCCATGATGCGGGCGAACAGCATGGGGGCATCGGGCTCGGCTACCGGGCTGGCTTCGTCGAGCACTTCAGACACCAGTTGCAGGGCTTCACGCATCACGTCGGGCGTGGGCGAGATGCCGGCGCTGACGAGGTACTGCATGACTCGGGAAAGCGCCTCTTCGGCCAGGGTACGCATGATGCTCAGTGCGGGGTGCGTTGTACGTCGTTGCGAGCCGGCAGCACGTAGGACCAGGTTTCGCTGACGGTGTTTTCGCCTTCGCGCAGGAACGCGCGCAGCATCAGCGGGCGGCCACTGCCCGGACGGGCAAGAATCGTCAGGCGCCAGCCCTTGATGGCTTCGTTGTACTCCACGAAGTGTTCCAGTACCTGACCGCCTTCGCCGGCGGAAACCGTTGCGGTGACGGCGGAGCGGGGCTTGAGCTTGTCCATGGCGCCGCCGGCAAAATCGACGTGGAAGCGGTAGCTGCCGGCCGCATCGCCGGTGACCGTGCCGTCGCCGACAAAGGTGTTCACGGTGCGTCCCAGCGGACTGCGCGTGACCTCCGGCGCACCGAAGCTGATCTGGTAGGACAGACGCAGTGGCTTGTCACGCTGGGCGCGCTCGTCCGGCGACCAGAAGGCCATGATGTTGTCGTTGGTGGCATCGGGCGTCGGGAGCTGCACCAGCATCACGCGGCCCTTGCCCCAATCACCGCGCGGTTCCACCCAGGCACTGGAGCGGCGTTCAAAACCGGCCGCCAGATCCTGATAGCTGGAGAACGACATGTCGCGTTGCAGCAGGCCGAAGCCGCGCACGTTCTCGGTGAGGAAACTGTCCACCTGCAGCGTGGCGGGGTTGATGAGCGGGCGCCACAGCCACTCGCCGGAGCGGCCGTCATTGATCAACAGGCCGTCGGAATCATGTGCTTCGGGGCGCCAGGTACCCGTCGGCCGACCGGTGTTCTCGCCATGCAGGAACATGCCGGTAACCGGCGCGATGCCGAGTCGTTCGATGCCGGTGCGCGGGAACAGTACGGTATCGACCTGTACGCGTGTCGGCTCGCCGGGCCATACGGTGAACTGGTAGGCGCCGGTCAGACTGCGGCCGTCGAGCAGCGCGTAGAACTTCATGGCGTGTGCGTCCGGTGCCGGACGTTCCAGCCAGAACTCGGTGAATACGGGGAATTCCTCGCCCGTCATCAGACCGGTGTTGATCGCCAGACCGCGTGCCGAGGCACCGCCGATATTGGTGCGGCCGACTGCGCGGAACGCACTCGCCCCGGCAAACGAGATGAACGGCACCTGCTCGCGTCCGCCGAGCAGCGGCCAGGCGATCTGGAAACCGGCATGGCCGAGATCAGCCGGTACGCGGCGTTCGATGTCCGCGTTGCCGAAGCTGTAGTTGTTCTTCTGGTAGGGCACCCGCCGCACGCCCTGTGCCTCGATGACGTTGATGGCTACAGGATTGGCATACACGTGACCGGCGGAGATCATCTGGATCTGGAAGCGCGAGTCGTTTTCTCGCCACAGACTGCGGGCCGGATCGAAGCGGATGTTGCGGTAGGCCTCGTGACCGATGTCGCGCATGAAGCGCGGAATCAGCGTCGGCGGAGTATGACTTTCACGCGACAGCGCGCGCGCCTTCTCGATGACATTGTCGAAGCTGAACGGGGCGGCATGTCCGGCTTGCGTGAAGACGCTGCAGCAGAGCGCGAGGCCGGCCAGAAGATGACGCATCGAAGAAGCCTTTGTTTTTCGCGGTGGAAAATGCCGTTGATTCTAACGCGACCCGCGACCAGTCGGAAACGCCCGTCCTGCGGTCGTTGCGGGAAAGTGCCGGTTCATCGGCGACGCAGTGCCAGCAGGATGACGTCGTAGGTCGCCGGAAGCATGCCTTGCCGGTCGCGATGGTGCTCGTAGGCCTGTTCCAGCCGGCGCCATTGCGGACGCGTCAGGGGGCTGCGCGGTGTCGTGTCGAAGCGGTGTGCACCAATGCCCTTGAGATGCCCGATCACCCCGCGCAGGTCGGCGGCGCGCACGCTCGCCGTTTCGCAGCGCCGTTCGAGCAGTTCGAAACCGGCTGTTTCAGCGATGTATGTCCATTCGTCCGCCGAGCGGAAGGCCAGCACGTGACGGGCGTTGTCGACCTGCGCGAAGGCCTCGCGCAGTTCGTGCAGGGTGGCCGGGCCCAGCGTGGCGATCCAGGCGGTCGCGCCGGGGCGCAGCACGCGCGCAAATTCGCCCAGCGCACGCGCGGGCTCGCACCATTGCAGGGCCAGGCTGGACCACAGGGCATCCACACAGGCGTCGCGCAGGGGCAGGGCCTGCAGGTCCGCGCAAAGCGGTCGGGCCGCGTGAGTGGCGACGGCGCGTTGCAGCATCGCGGGAGCAAAATCGAGGGCGATGTGCCCGGCTTGGGCGAACTGCTCGTGCAGCCATTGCAGGCCGTAGCCCGTGCCACAACCGGCATCGACCACGCAGCGCGGCGGATGCACGGGCGGATACGCCTTCATCAGCCCGGCCAGGCGTTGGCTGATCTCGCGCTGTACGCCGGCTGCGGCGTCATAGCCGGGGGCCGCCCGGTCAAAAGCCTGCCGGACGGCGCGCGTCGCGTGGAGCGCATCAGCCACGCAGGGCCTCCTCGATGAAGCTTGCGCACAGTTCGGGCTGCGACACCATCGGTGCGTGGCCGGCCCCTTCGAGCACTTCCAGTCTTGCGGCCGGCAGGGCGTTTTCCAGCCAGTGCGCTGCGGCCAGCGGCATGACCGCATCGTCGTGGCCGTGGATCAGCAACGTCGGTACGCGAAGCTGCGCGGTGAGCGCACGCAGGTCCGAAATGGCCAGCACGGTGAGCCCGTCGGCCAGCGCGGCCGGATTGAATTCGTCGGGTGTGGCGACGGCGCGGCCGAGTGAGTGCGTCACGCCGCGCCGCTGTGCCTCGCCCAGTGCCTGCAGCGCCAGAAAGCGTCGCAGCGTGGCAGCAGCATCCTGTGCAAAACCGTCGTTGAAGCCGCGCACGGTGTCGGCATCCAGCCCGTGCGGCCAGTCCTGTGCGGCAACGAACTTCGGCGAAGCTCCGAACAACACCAGTTGCTCGATGCGCTCGGGGTGGCGGGCGGCCAGGTCGAGCGCAATCATCGCGCCCAGCGACCAGCCGACCAGCACGCAGCGTTGCGGCAGTGTGGCGAGCACGGCGTTGCTCCAGGCGTGCAGCGTGGTGCCGGGAGAAGCGGAGCCGTAGTGGCCGGGCAGCACGGGGGTGGCGACGATGCGGGGCGAGAGGCAGATGCGCAGGCCGTTCCAGATGCGCGGCGACATGCCCCAGCCGTGCAGCAGCACCAGCGGTGTGTCGGACATCAGAAGGCCTCAAGCGCGTTGAGCAGGTCGGCCAGGCGCAATACGTCTTCGATTTCGTGGCGGGCCGAGATCGATACGCGCAACCGCGCCGTACCGGCCGGCACGGTGGGCGGGCGGATGGCGGGCACGATCACGCCGGCGTCGCGCAACGCGGCCGCCACCCGCAGCGCCTCGGCGTTGTCGCCGATCACCACCGGCTGGATGGCGGTGCGCGAAGGCAGCAGTTGCCAGCGCGTGAGTTTGAGGCTGCGCCGGAAGGTGTCGGTGAGCGCCTGCAGCCGGTTGCGTCGGAAGTCGCCCGCCTCGATCAGGTCGATGGAGGTCAGCAGCGCCTGCGCCAGCGCGGGCGCCGAAGCGGTGGTGAAGATGCCGGTGCGGGCCTTCTGCAGCAGGTACTCGATGACGTCGGCCTGCCCGGCCACGAAGGCGCCGGACACGCCGGCCGCCTTGCTCAGCGTAGCCATCTGGAGAATGCGCCAGGACTGCAGCCCGGCCTCGGCCAGCGCGCCGCGCCCCTGCGGGCCGAGCACGCCGAAGCCGTGGGCGTCGTCCACCAGCAGCCAGGCGTCGTGCTCTTCGGCCAGTTCCAGCATGCGGGCCAGCGGCGCGATGTCGCCGTCCATGCTGAACACACCGTCGGTGACGATCAGCTTGCGCGGTGCCGGCGTGGCCTTGAGCGCGCCTTCGAGCGCGGCGAGGTCGTTGTGCGGATAGCGGATCAGCGTAGCGCGCGACAGTAGCGCACCATCCACCAGCGAGGCGTGAATCAGCTTGTCGGCAAAGATCGCGTCCTTGCGGCCCACCAGCGCCGGAATCACGCCCACGTTGGCCATGTAGCCGGTGGTGAAATACAGCGCACGCTCGTTGCCGGTGAACGCTGCCAGCCGCGCTTCGAGTTGGTCGTGCACGTCGTAGTGGCCGCTCACCAGATGCGAGGCACCCGAGCCGGTGCCGTACTTCACCACGCCTTCGAGCAGCGCCTTGGCAATTGCCGGGTCGGCCGCGAGGCCCAGGTAGTCGTTGCTGCAGAAGGAGAGCAGTTCCTTGCCGGCCACGCGCATTTTCGGCCCGCAAGGCAGTTCATTCGCGCGGCGCACGCGGCGCAGGCTGGCTTCGTCCAGCGCGGCGAGCTCGGCGCGCAGGTCGTCCAATAGGCTCATGAGCGTTCCAGCGCCGCAGCGGCGCCGTCTACCAGTTGGCGGGTGAGGTCTTCGTCGAGGATGTAGGGCGGCATGAAATACACGGTGTTTCCGATCGGGCGCAGCAGCACGCCGTGTTCCATGCCGGCGGCAAAGAAGCGGCGCGCAAAGTCGGTGGCCGCGTAGGCCACGTCGAAGGCCGCGATCATGCCGCACTGGCGCAGATGACGCACGCGCGGATGTGCTTCGAAACGCTCGCGTACGGCTTGGCCCAGTGTTTCCGCGCGCACCCGGTTGGCCGCAATCACGTCGTCCTGCTCAAAGATATCCAGCGTCGCCAGCGCCGCGCGGCAGGCCAGCGGGTTGCCGGTGTAGGAATGCGAATGCAGAAAGGCGCGGCTCGCCGTGTCGGCGTAGAAGGCCTGGTACACCGCGTCGCTACTGAGTACCAGCGACAGCGGCAGATAGCCGCCGGAAATGCCCTTGGAGAGACACAGCAGGTCCGGCCAGATACCCGCCTGCTCGCAGGCAAAGAAGGTGCCCGTGCGCCCGCAGCCCACGGCAATCTCGTCCGCCACCAGCAGCACTTCATAGCGGTCACACAGCGCGCGCGCCAGCCGCAGGTATTCCGCGTCGTACATCACCATGCCCGCCGCGCCCTGCACCAGCGGTTCCACGATTAGCGCTGCCGTGGTGGCATGGTGCTGCTCCAGATGCGCTTCCAGTGCAGCGGCTGCGCGTCGCGCCACATCTGCAGCACTCTCGCCGTCCTGCGCCGTGCGTGCGTCGGGTGAGGGCACGGCATGGCCGCCGCGCACCAGCGGCGCATAGGCATCGCGGAAGATCGGCACATCCGTCACCGCCAGCGCACCCACTGTCTCGCCGTGGTAGCCGCCTGCCAGTCCGATGAAGTTGCACTTCTCCGGTCGGCCCAGATTGCGCCAGTAATGCGCCGCCATCTTCAGCGCAATCTCGGTGGCTGAAGCCCCGTCCGAGGCATAGAAGGCGTGGCCTAGCTTCCTGCCGGTCATGGCGGTGAGCCGCTCCGACAACTGCACCACCGGCTCATGCGTGAAGCCCGCCAGCATCACGTGTTCCAGCGTATCGAGCTGCTCGCGCAGCGCCGCGTTGATGCGCGGGTTGCAGTGGCCGAACAGATTCACCCACCACGAACTGATGCCGTCGATCAACCGTCGCCCGTCGGTGTCGATCAGATGCGCGCCTTCGCCGCGCGC
This sequence comes from Pseudazoarcus pumilus, assembly GCA_033837965.1. GTDB lineage: Bacteria > Pseudomonadota > Gammaproteobacteria > Burkholderiales > Rhodocyclaceae > Pseudazoarcus > Pseudazoarcus pumilus_A. The sequence continues at coordinate 6,109 of JAJLLM010000057.1, read as the reverse complement.
GATGGGCACGAGCGGAAAACGCTCGTGCTCCTTCATCTGCGTGCACGGGTGCCAGACGCTGGCCAGCGAACGGTCGAGCAGGGACGGGGAGGGCATGGGGACTCGGGAAGCAGCGAAACGGAAGGATGTTCCGCAAACGGGGGAGGGGTGTCAAACCACCCGGCCAGCAGATAGGTCTTATCGGATAACCGCGATAAGTCCCGTAATGGCGCCGATTACCCCAGTTAGGGCGGCAGCAATCGTGACGATCGCATCGCGACGGTGTTTCTTTGCCTCCAAAACCATCGGCATAACTTCAACAAGTCCTTGGTTTGTTAGGTAGTAGGGTTCAGTTGGATCAAGGTCGTACTCAACCCTCGCCCAATGCGCGGAGCTTTCTCGGGGAGGCAGTTGGAGGTGGCGCGCGTTTGCGATTCGTACGAGTCGACGGGTTCGCGATACCGCCTGCCAAAGGTGGGCATTTCTGTCTGCATTTAAAGCAGCATGGACATTAAAGTTACCGGAATCATCTGGTTGTCCGAATGAGTCGGCAACGTCCCTCAGTTCCTTTTCTGCTTTCAGTATGTCGATTTGGTCATCAAGCCAAGTGTCGACGCTGTGCCTTATGTAGCCGCAGTAAAGGCCGGTAAGCTCAAGAAGGCGCCTCATGCTTATCCTCCTTCGATTTGTTGTGAGAGTGTCATTGTGCGGATTAGCGTAGCGTAAGCCGCTCGATGCTCACCTGTTTTCTACATCGACGACGGACAGTTGTCGTAAGACTTTGGGCGGAGCATGCTTTTCAGAGCGTTCACTGCGCACTGTCGAAAGGTTCGCTTTTGCTACCATCTGACCACTCTGAACTTCCCCCTTAAGCTATCCATGATCTTCGTCCTTTCCCCCGCCAAAGCCCTCGACTACGAAACCCCGCCCAGCGTCGCCAAGCACACCCAACCTGACCACCTCGACGCCTCCGCCGAACTGATTGACATCCTGCGTGAGCTGTCGCCTCATGAGATCAGCAAGCTCATGAGCCTGTCCGATCAGTTGGCGACGCTGAACGTGGCGCGCTATCAGGAGTGGTCGCGGCCGTTCTCGCCCCAAAACGCCAAGCAGGCGGTGCTGGCCTTCAATGGTGATGTGTATGAGGGGCTGGATGCGCCGTCGCTGGCGGAGAAGGATCTGGACTGGGCGCAACAGCATCTGCGTATTCTCTCGGGTCTTTACGGCGTGCTGCGGCCGCTGGATCTGATGCAGGCCTACCGGCTGGAGATGGGCACCAAACTGCACACGCCGGCGGGCAAGACGCTGTATGCGTGGTGGGGCGAGCGCATCACCGAGGCGCTGAACAAGGTGGTCGCCGAGCGCGAACAGGCGGGTGAGACGCCGGCGCTGGTGAATCTGGCTTCCGACGAGTACTTCAAGTCGGTGAAGCCGGCCAGGCTCAAGGCGCGCATCGTGACGCCGGTGTTCCAGGACTGGAAGAACGGGCAGTACAAGATCATCAGCTTCTACGCCAAGCGCGCGCGCGGCCTGATGGCGCGCCACGCCATCCAGAACCGGGTGACAGACGTGGAAGGCCTGAAGAGCTTCGAGGCCGAGGGCTACGCCTTTGTGCCGGATGCTTCGGATGCGGACACGCTGATGTTCCGCCGTCGACAGGATTGAACATGGCGCCTGCTCTGCGCATCGGTTGTGGCTTCGACTCCGGCAGCGTCGAGGTGGACGACCTGTCCGACCCCTTGAACATCCGCCTGCGCTTGCGTGACGACAACGCTGCCGACATTCGCCAGTGGTTTCACTTCCGTCTGATGGGCGCGGCGCAGCAGCCGGTGCGCATGGTGTTCGAGAATGCGTCGACCGCAACCTACCCGGACGGCTGGCCGGAGTATCGGGCGGTAGCGTCCTACGACCGCCGCGAGTGGTTCCGCGTGACGACGCGCTTTGAAAACGGGCAACTCGTCATCGAGCACACGCCCGAGCACGACAGCACCTGGTACGCCTACTTCGAGCCGTATTCGCACGAGCGCCATCAGGAACTGATCGGCCGCGCTGCCATGTCGCCGTTTGCCGTGGTCGATAGCCTCGGCGCGACGGTGCAGGGGCGGGAGATCGACCGCATCACCATCGGCACCCCGGCGCCGGGCAAACCCGTGGTGTGGGTGACGGCGCGCCAGCATCCGGGTGAGACCATGGCCGAGTGGTTTGTCGAGGGATTCCTCGACCGCCTGCTGGATGCGGCTGACCCGGTGGCGCGCTGCATCCGCGAGCGGGCCGTGGTGCACGTGGTGCCCAACATGAACCCCGACGGCGCCGTTCTGGGCAATCTGCGTACCAATGCGGCGGGTCGTAACCTCAACCGTGAGTGGCTGGATCCGGATGCCGTGGCCAGCCCCGAGGTGTTCCTGGTGCGCCGCGAGATGGAGCGCACCGGCTGTGCGCTGTTCCTCGACATCCACGGCGATGAATCCTTGCCGTACGTGTTCTTCTCCACCGCAGACGACGTGCCCGACCTGCCGGCCGAACTGACTGAGGTGCAGGCACGTTTCATCGCTGCCGTGCAGGCTGCAAGCCCCGATTTCCAGACCGAATACGGCTACGAGAACGGCCGCTTCGGCCCCGACACCTTGAAGCTCGCCAGCAAATGGGTGGCGCACCGTTTCAAGTGTCTGTCTCTGACGCTGGAAATGCCTTTCAAGGACAACGTGAATCTGCCGGATGAGCGCGTCGGTTGGAGCGCCGCGCGCAGCCAACGGCTGGGCGAAGCCATGTTGCCGGCTGTCTTGGGGCATCTGGACGGCCTCGCCGGGTAGGTTCTGTGGGCGGGGTGCGCCGGGCTCAGTCGAGCAGGTGCAGGAAGCCGTCCAGTCCGGCGTGGTCGATGCACACGTCGGCCACGGAGCGTAGCGTGGGTTTGGCGCGGTAGGCGATGGAGAGGCCGGCTTCACGCAGCATCAGCAGATCGTTGGCGCCGTCGCCGATGGCGATGGTCTGGTTCTGCTCCAGCCTGAGGCGGTGACGTGCCTCGCGCAGCACGGCGGCCTTGGCCGGCGCGTCGATGATCGGGCCGCTAAGTTTGCCGGAGAGCGCGCCATCCACCACTTCCAGCGCGTTGGCGTGGGCGGCATCGAAACCCAGCCGTTGCTTGAGGCGGTCGGTGAAGAAGGTGAAGCCGCCCGACACCAGCACCGTGTGCAGGCCGGCGCGTCGTAGCGTGGCGAGCAGGTGTTCGGCGCCGGGGTTGAAGTGCAGGCGCTGGTCATATACCTCGTGCAGCGCGCGTTCCGGCAAGCCGGCCAGCAGCGCGACGCGACGCGTGAGCGATTCGGCAAACTCGATCTCGCCGCACATGGCGGCTTCGGTAATGCGTGAGACTTCAGCCTTTACGCCGGCCAGATCGGCCACTTCGTCGATGCACTCGATGTCGATCAGCGTCGAGTCCATGTCGGTGACGAACAGGCCGAAGCTGGTCAGCGGCCGTTCCAGCATGGCCGAGCAGTCCAGGCCGAGTTCGCGGCACAGGGCGGCCAGTTGCAGCGTGTGATGGGCGGTATCGAGACGACAGGCCTGCGGGCCGAGCGCCGCAACGGCGGTGGCGCCAGCGGCGGCCCGCAGTGCTTCCAGCGTGTCGGGCGCGAGCGGCGCGCCCTGCACGACCAGGTTCATCCCAGGCGGCTCCGCAGTGCGCCGGTTTCCGTCAGCACACGATGTGCGTCGCGCAACATGGCCTCGGTGCTGTCCCAGTCCACACAGCCGTCGGTGACCGAACAGCCGTACTTGAGCTGGGAAAGGTCGGCCGGGATCGACTGATTGCCGGCTTCGATGAAGCTTTCCACCATGGTGCCGACCACCGAGCGATTGCCTTCGCGGATCTGGTTGACCACATCCTTCATCACCAGCGGCTGCAGCTCGGGCTTCTTCCACGAGTTGGCGTGGGAGCAGTCGACCACGATGTTCTGCGGCAGCTTGGCCTTTTCCAGCGCCTGTTCGGCGAGCGTGATGGACACCGAATCGTAGTTCGGGCGTCCGCCGCCGCCGCGCAGCACGACATGGCCGTAGCGGTTGCCGCGCGTACGCACGACGCTGGTTACGCCCTTGCCGTTAATGCCGAGGAAGCTGTGCGGATGCGAGGCCGACAGGATGGCGTTGGTGGCCACGCTCAGATCACCGTCGGTGGCGTTCTTGAAGCCGACCGGGGTGGACAGGCCGGAGGACATCTCGCGGTGGGTCTGCGATTCGGAGGTGCGGGCGCCGATGGCGGTCCAGGCGATCAGGTCGCCGTAGTACTGCGGCGCGATCGGGTCGAGCGCCTCGGTGGCGGCGGGCAGGCCGATCTCGTTCACGTCGAGCAGGAAGCGGCGGGCCTTCTCCATGCCTTCGTTGATGCGGAAGGAGTCGTCCATGTAGGGGTCGTTGATGTAGCCCTTCCAGCCCACCGAGGTGCGCGGCTTCTCGAAGTACACGCGCATCACGATGAGCATGGTGTCGGCCACTTCATCGGCCACTTTCTTGAGGCGGCGGGCGTAGTCCAGGCCGGCTACCGGATCGTGGATGGAGCACGGGCCGATGACCACGAACAGGCGCGGGTCCTTGCGGTCGAGGATGTCGCACAGCGCGCGCCGGCCGGCCACCACGGTCTGCGCTGCGCGCTCGGTGAGCGGTACGCGGGCGATGATCTCCTCGGGCGAGGGCATGGCGTCGAAGGCGGCGATGTTGAGGTTTTCAGTCTGGGCTGCGGACATGCTCGATTCCGGTTTCATGTGGGGCAGGGGGCGCATTGTAACGCGGCGATCCAGCCGAGGCGGCGCGCAGGCGCAACAGTACGGGTCCATCCTAGCGGCGAGGACGGACAAGCAAAAATTGATTGCTCGGATGAAATGAATAGGTGAGGCCTATTCAGGCCTTCACCGATTCCAGCAGCAGCCGCACCGCCGCCGCGCGCAGGCGCAGCTCGGGCAGAGCGATTTTCTGCACCAGCTTGTCCTGGCCGGCCATGCGCGTGTTGCGATCCTTCTGGATCAGCATGATGACCTTGGCCGGGTCGATGGGCGCTTCGGGGCCGAACTGCACGGCAATCTGGTGCTCGGAAGCGTCCAGTTTCTGGATGTTCCAGGGTTTCATCTGGATGCGCAGGCGGTGGGTTTCGAGCAGCGCCTGCGTTTGTTCGGGCATGTCGCCGAAGCGGTCGATCAGCTCTTCCTGCAGGTCGCGCAGATCGTTCTCGGTGTCGCAGTTGGCCAGCCGCTTGTACAGCGTGAGGCGCTCCTGCACGTCCGGGCAGTAGGCGTTGGGCAGCAGCGCCGGGGTGTGCAGATTGATCTCGGTGACCACGTCCAGCGGGTCGGCCAGATTGGGCTCTTTGCCGGCCTGCAGGTCGCGTACGGCGCGCTTGAGCATCTCGCTGTAGAGCGAGAAGCCGATCTGCTGCATTTCGCCGGACTGGTTCTCGCCCAGTACCTCGCCTGCGCCGCGGATTTCGAGGTCATGCATGGCCAGATAGAAGCCTGAGCCGAGTTCTTCCATGGCCGTGATGGCTTCCAGCCGCTTCTTGGCGGCAGCCGAGGGCTTGGCATCGGCGTCGGTCAGCAGGTAGGCATAGGCCTGGTGGTGGCTGCGCCCGACGCGGCCACGCAGCTGGTGCAGCTGCGCCAGACCGAAGCGGTCGGCGCGATTGATGATGATGGTGTTGGCGCTGGGGATGTCGATGCCGGTCTCGATGATGGTGGTGCACAGCAGCAGGTTGGTGCGCTGCTGCGTGAACTCGCGCATCACGCGCTCTAGCTCGCGTTCAGGCAACTGCCCGTGGCCGACCGAGATGCGCGCCTCGGGGATCAGCTCGACGAGCTTCTGGCGCATGTTCTCGATGGTCTCGACCTCGTTGTGCAGGAAGTACACCTGCCCCCCGCGCTTGAATTCGCGCATCACCGCCTCACGCACGATTCCCTTGCTGTGGGCGTGCACGAAGGTCTTGATGGCCAGCCGCTTTTGCGGTGCGGTGGCGATGATCGAGAAGTCGCGCAGGCCTTCCAGCGCCAGCCCCAGCGTACGGGGAATCGGCGTGGCGGTAAGGGTGAGCACGTCCACCTCGGCGCGCATGCGCTTCATGGCTTCCTTCTGACGCACGCCGAAGCGG
>JAJLLM010000056.1:0-8760 GCA_033837965.1 Pseudazoarcus pumilus | reverse complement strand
GCCTGGCGGATCCACCAGGTGGCGTAGGTCGAGAACTTGTAGCCGCGACGGTATTCGAACTTGTCCACCGCCTTCATCAGGCCGATGTTGCCTTCCTGGATCAGGTCGAGGAACTGCAGGCCGCGGTTGGTGTACTTCTTGGCGATGGAGATCACCAGACGCAGGTTGGCCTCGGTCATCTCGCGCTTGGCGCGGCGCATCTTCGCTTCGCCGGTGGACATCTGACGGTTGATGTCCTTGATGTCCTTCAGCGAGATGCCCGTGCTGGTCTGCATGTCGATGAGCTTCTGCTGCTCTTCGAGCACCGCCGGATGCACCCGCATGAGGCCGTCGGCGTAGTTCTTGGCGATGGCGATCTCGCCCTTCAGCCAGTCCAGATCGGTTTCGTGACCGGGGAATGACTTGATGAAGTGCTGACGCGGCATGCCCGCACGATCCACGCACAGGCGCAGGATCTGGCGCTCGTGACCGCGCACCTGGTCGACCATGTGGCGCACCGAATCGCACAGGCGTTCGATGGTCTTGGCCGTGAAGCGGATGGTCAGCAGGATGTCGGAGATCTGCTGCTGCAGTTCTTCGTATTCGGCGGTCTTGCCCTTGCCGGCCGACAGGATCTTCTGCTGGCGCTCGTGCAGCTCGCGGATGGCGACGAAGCGCTCGAGCGAGTCGGTCTTGAGCTTCAGCAGGTTGGCTGCGTTGGCGCTGGCTTCCTTCTCGGCGGCGGTTTCCTCGTCGTCTTCCTCGCTCTCGTCGGAGTCGTCGTCGGAGTCGCTGTCGTCGCCGTCATCGTCCGCGTCGTCGTCCGAATCGCTGTCATCGCTGTCATCGCTGTCGTCGAGATCGCTGTCGTCCTCTTCCTCTTCGGAGGATTCGTCCTCGCCCGAATGCGGTTCGACCAGCCCGTCGATGAGCTCGTCGATACGCATCTCTTCCTTCTCGATGCGCGCGGCGGCGTCGAGCATTTCAGCGATGGTGCTGGGGCAGGCGGAAATGGCCTGTACCATGTGCTTGAGGCCTTCCTCGATACGTTTGGCGATCTCGATTTCGCCTTCCCGCGTGAGCAGTTCCACCGTGCCCATCTCGCGCATGTACATGCGCACCGGGTCGGTGGTGCGGCCGAATTCGGAGTCGACGGAGGAGAGCGCCTGTTCGGCTTCCTCTTCGGCCGTGTCCTCGTCCACGGAGGTCGGCACGTTGTCGGACATCAGCAGGTCTTCGGCGGCCGGAGCCTCGTCGAACACCTGGATGCCCATGTTGTTGAAGGTGCCGATGATGCCCTCGATCTGCTCGGCATCGGCCACGTCGTCGGGCAGGTGGTCGCTGATCTCGGCGTAGGTCAGGTAGCCGCGCTCCTTGCCCAGGGCGATCAGCGCCTTGAGCTGTGTGCGACGGATTTCCGGATCCAGCGCGGCCACCGCGGCCGCATTGCTTTCGACCGAAGTCTCGGCCTTTTTCCTGGCTCGGGGGGTGCGTCCCTTGGGGCTGTCCTTGCGAGAACCCTTGGAATTTTCGCGGGCCATGGCACTCCTTGAATCGAGGTTGGATGGTTTGAAGGAAACCGTTAATTATAGAACAAAAGTCACGCTTTGCCCGGACTGCGGGTTCGGTGCTTCTCTGCAATCAGTTCGGCGAGACGGCGCCGTTCGCCGGCATCGAGCCCCTGTTCGCGCTCCCGTGCGGTGAGCGCGAGAATTTCCTGTTCGATGTTGCGGGCGGCAAGGCTGTCGAGGGTGTCGTCAAACATCTGCTCGATCACGGAATCATCGTAGTCCGTACCAACCAGCTCCGCGGCGCTCGCGGCCAGCACTGCGTAATGCGGCGATTCGCGGAAATGCTCCACCACCTGGGCCAGTCCCTTGCCGGTTTCCAGCTCGCCGATGCTCACCGCGTCGCACAGCGCCGCCAGGGCCTGTCCCTGTGGCTCGCCGTGGGGCACCAGATCCACCGGAATGCGCGCGATCCAGGCTGGGTGCTGCAGGACCAGACGCAGCAAGGTGGCCGCCGGGCTGGTCGGCGCCTGTCGCTTGCCACGCGCCGGGCGCGGGTTTCGGGGGGTGCGTGTGTCGTGGCGCTGCACTGTCGTCCGGTGCGAGGCCGGCATGCCCCAGGCCTGCTCGACTTCTCCCTGATTCAGCCCGCCAGCCTCTGCTACGGCCTTGACGAGTTGCAACTTGAGCAAGGGTGCGGCGACGCGGCTCACCAGCGGTCGCGCCTCATGCACCAGCCGCGCGCGCCCTTCGGCGGTGTCCAGGTCGCAATCGGCTGAGAGCTCCCGCAGCAGGAAACCTGCCAGCGGCGTGGCGTTGCGGGCGGCTTCGCGCAGCGCGTCGGCGCCCTCGCTGCGCACGAAGGAATCCGGGTCGTGTTCTTCCGGCAGGAACAGGAAGGCCAGCGTGGCATCGTCGCGCAGTGCCTCCAGCGAGTTTTCCAGGGCGCGGCGTGCGGCCTTGCGGCCGGCCTTGTCGCCATCGAAGCAGAACACGATGCGGTCGGCGTAGCGCAGCAGCGACTGGATGTGGTGCGGCGTGGTGGCCGTACCGAGGGTGGCCACCGCGTTGCCGATGCCGAATTGCGCCAGCGCCACGACATCCATGTAACCCTCGACCACCAGCGCATAGCCGTCGTCGCGGATCGCCTGCATCGCCTGGCGGATGCCGTAAAGCTCGCGCCCTTTCTCGAACAGCGGGGTTTCCGGTGAGTTCAGATACTTGGGTTCGCCCGAGTCCAGCACCCGGCCGCCAAAGGCGATGACGCGGCCGCGACGGTCCTGGATCGGGAACATGATGCGTTCACGAAAGCGGTCGTAGCGCCGGCCCTGCTCGTTCACGATGACCAGCCCGGCGTCGAGCAGGGTCTTGTCCTGATAGTTCGGGAACACCGCTTCGAGTGACTGCCACCCGGCCGGCGCAAAGCCGATGCCGAAGCGTGCCGCGATCTCCCCGGTCAGGCCGCGCCGTTTGAGGTAGGCAATGGCCTCGGGGCTGGTCTTGAGCTGGTCGCGGTAGAACTGGGTGGCCTTGTCCATCGCAGTGAGCAGGGCCTCGTGCTCGCCGCTGCGCTGGGCGTGCGATGCATCGCCTTGTTCCTGCGGGACTTCCAGTCCGACCTGCTGTGCCAGTTCCCGCACGGCTTCGACAAAGCTCAGACCGCTGTACTCCATCAGGAAGCCGATGGCGTTGCCGTGTACGCCACAGCCGAAGCAGTGATAGAACTGTTTGCTCGGACTGATCGAGAACGATGGCGTCTTTTCGCCGTGGAAAGGGCAGCAGGCGAAGTAGTTGATGCCGCCTTTCTTCAGCGGCAGATAGCGCTCGATGACATCGACGATGTCGACCCGGGCGAGCAGATCCTGGATGAAGGATCGTGGAATCATGCTGCGCGCGTGCGCCGGACGGCGTCAGCCGGCCAGTTGCGCGCGCACGCGGCGCGAGACTTCGGTCATGTCGGCGCGGCCCGCGAGCTGCGACTTCAGCGGGCCCATGACCTTGCCCATGTCACCCGGGCCGCTTGCGCCGCTGTCGGTGATGGCCGCCGCGATGGCGGCCGTCAGTTCACCGTCGCTCAGCGCAGCGGGGAGATAGGCGGACAGCACTGCGATCTCGAAGCGCTCGGCAGCGGCCAGCTCTTCGCGGCCGGCCTTGTCGTACTGCTCGGCCGCATCGCGGCGCTGCTTCACGAGTTTTTCGATGACGGCCATGACCTCGGCGTCGCCCAGTTCGATGCGCTCGTCCACTTCGCGCTGCTTGATGGCGGCGATCAGCAGGCGGATGGCAGACAGGCGCGCCGTCTCGCGGGCGCGCATGGCAGCCTTCATGTCATCCTGTACGCGTGTCTTGAGCGACATGGCTGAAACTCCGTGAGCCTGAACGAAAAAAGCCACGCCGGCGCGACCTGTCGGCCGCCCCGGCGTGGGTGTCTGTTCGAGAGGAAGCTTCGATCAGTACAGTTTCGGCGGCAGCATCTGGCTGCGCAGGCGCTTGTGATTGCGCTTCACCGCGGCGGCAAGCTTGCGCTTGCGCTCGGCGGTCGGCTTCTCGTAGAACTCGCGCGAACGCAGCTCGGTCAGCAAACCGGTCTTTTCGATGGTGCGCTTGAAGCGACGGATGGCGACTTCAAACGGCTCGTTTTCCTTGACGCGAATACCCGGCATGAACGGACGTCCTTGTTGTGTCTGGTGCAGAAAGGCGCGAAGTATAACGGTGTAAAAGGGCGGAGCGCAAGGGTGTCGACGTCGGTGCGGTGGAGCGGGGGCGTCTTCCGCGCTAGACTGCCGACCTTTTCGCCAACAGCCTGATTCCCATGAACGTTCTCGGCATCGAAAGCTCCTGCGATGAAACCGGCGTGGCGGTGTACGACACGGCCGCCGGGCTGCGTGCGCACCTGGTGCACAGCCAGGTCGACCTGCATGCGGCCTACGGTGGCGTTGTGCCGGAACTTGCCTCGCGCGACCACATCCGCCTGCTGCCCGTGCTTGTGCGGCAGGCGCTTGCCGAGGCAGGCTGCCGGCCCGGTGACCTTGATGCCGTGGCGTACACCGCCGGGCCGGGCCTGGCGGGCGCCTTGCTGGTCGGGGCGAGTTTCGCGCAGTCCTACGCAATGTCGCTGGGGATCCCGGCCTTGCCCATTCACCACCTTGAAGGGCATCTGCTGTCGCCGCTGCTGTCGTCCGATCCCCCGGAGTTTCCCTTCGTCGCCTTGCTGGTGTCGGGCGGGCACACGCAACTGATGCGCGTCACCGGCGTCGGCGAGTACGTCCTGCTGGGCGAGACGCTTGACGATGCGGCCGGTGAGGCCTTCGACAAGACCGCCAAGCTGATGGGGCTGGGTTATCCCGGCGGTCCTCAGCTCGCGGCACTGGCCGGGCGAGGCACGCCGGGGCGCTTTGCCTTGCCGCGTCCGATGCTGCGCTCGGGCGATCTGGATTTCAGTTTCTCGGGGCTGAAGACGGCCGTGCTCAACGTCGTCAAGGGGGCTCACTGGAATCCGGAGGATGCGGCCGATCTGGCGGCGGATTTCCAGGATGCGGTGGTGGATGTGCTGTGCGCGAAAGCGCTCAGCGCCCTGCAGCAAAGCGGTGTTGGCCGCTTGGTGGTGGCCGGCGGAGTGGGTGCGAACCACAAGCTCCGCGCCGTGCTGTCGGAGGCGGCGCGCAGACGAGGCTGGCGTGTGTATTACCCGGAGCAGGCCTTGTGCACCGACAACGGCGCGATGATTGCCTTCGCCGGTGCGCTCAGACTGTCTGCCGGTCAGCGTCCGGCGTCGGGTGTGGCGGTGGGGGTTCGCCCGCGCTGGCCGTTGTGGGAGTTGCAGCGGCCGGCGGCCTAAGCCTGTTTCTTGCTGCCGATCCGCGATTCGGTACCGTTCTTCAGGCGGCGGATGTTTTCGGCATGGCGCCAGACCAGGGTGGCCGTCATGGCCATCAGCACACCGATCGCCAGCGCATCGCCCATCAGCAGGAAACCGGTTAGCGGCGCCGATGCCGCTGCGGCCAGCGCTGCGGCCGAGGAATAGCGCGTGGTGGCTGCAACCGCGATCCATACCAGCAGGGCCACGCCGGCCAGCACTGGACTGATGCCGGCGAGTACGCCCAGTGCCGTGGCCACCCCCTTGCCGCCCTTGAAGCGCAGGAAGACGCTGAACACATGGCCGAGGAAAGCGGCGAGGCCGGCCAGCGCCGCGGCGCCGGCGTCAAAGCCGAGGCGACTCGCCGCCCAGACCACCACCCAGCCCTTGAGACAGTCGCCCAGCAGGGTCACGATGGCGGCGGCCTTGTTGCCGCTGCGCAGCACATTGGTCGCGCCCGGGTTGCCGGAGCCGTAGCTGCGCGGGTCCGCCAGGCCGAACAGGCGTGACGAGACGACGGCAAACGGGATGGAGCCGATCAGATAGGCTACGACGAGAAGAACGGGCAGGGTCATGTCTGGGGCTTGCGGGCAGTGAGGTATCGCATTCCGGGCTAGAATCGGTGCGATTTTAATCGGAAAAGAGCATGGACTTCATTTTCATCGAGGAACTGCGGGTGCAGGCGTGGGTGGGTATCTATCCGCGCGAGAAGGCCGCGCCGCAGATGCTCGAACTCAATCTGACTTTTGGTGTGCCCGATGCGGCGGCCGAGCACGACGATATCAGCGACACCATCGATTACGCCGAAGTGGTTGCGCGCATACGCGTGGAGTTGCAGCAACGCCATTTCAACCTGATCGAGACGCTGGGTGAATTCGTCGTGAAACTCTTGTTTGACGAATTCGGTGCGCCCTGGGTGAAACTGCGTATCGCGAAGATCGGCGTGATGAAAGATGTACGTCGCGTCGGTGTGTTCATCCAGCGTGGCCGCGGAGGCAACTCCCTGCCGGAATGAAATTCCGATGAATGAAAAAAGAGGCCATTCCCGTTGAAACGGGAATGGCCTCTTTTGCTTGTGCGCTGATCAGCCTTTGGCCAGAGCGTCGAGCGGCTTGCCGGCAGCGAGCCAGTCCAGCACCCACTGGGGGCGGCGGCCATGACCGCTCCAGCCCTGGTCGGGATTGGCCGGATTGCGATACTTCAGCGGCAGCTTGCCGCCTGCCTTCTTCGCCGCGCCGGCTTTCTTCTTGGCCGGGCCGCGCTTGCGTGCGGGAGCCGCACCGGCTTCCTTCATGATGTCGCCCAGCGCCACGCCTTTCTGGTCGGCAAGTTTCTTGATCTCCTTCAGCAACTCACGTTTGGCCGAGTCGTTGCGTTTGGCGATTTCCTTTGCAACCTGAGTCTGGAGTTTGTTCAGCTCCGGCAGGGTCATCGACGACAGATTCATGGCTCATCCTTTTAGGTGAATGCGTAAAACGAAGAAATCCGCCAATGCGGATTGTTGCAATGCGATTCTGCCACCAGTGAATTGAAATTCAAAGCTTATTCATTTTTCTGGCCGACGCTGACGAGTTCCGGTTTCAATGCATTCAGCACGTCATGAGGGTGAATGGCGACGAGAAAACCGCGGCGGCCGCCATTGATGTAGATGAGGGGCAGGTCGAGAATGCTGCGCTCCATGAAGACCGGCATCGCACGCTTGGTGGCAAAGGGAGAGGTGCCACCGACCAGATAGCCGGAATGGCGGTTGGCCACGGCTGGCGGACAGATTTCGATGCGCTTGCGGCCGCTCTGGCGGGCGAGTTCCTTGGTTGAGACCTGCATGTCGCCGTGCATCAACACGATCAGTGGCTGGGCATTCTCGTCCTGCATGATGAGGGTTTTCACCACTGCATGTTCAGCCACATTCAATTCGCGTGCGGACACGGCCGTGCCGCCGTGTTCTTCATATTCGTACAGGTGTGTCGAATGCGCGATGCGGTGCTGGCGCAGGAATCGGGTGGCCGGTGTTTCCGGGGCGTGGGTGTCTTTCTTGCTCATGTCGGAATGAATGGAGGCAAATGAGTCATGCCCGCGGATGGTGCAGGGCATGCAATGATTTCAGGCGTTCGCGCGCCACGTGGGTATAGATCTGCGTGGTCGAGATGTCGGCATGGCCGAGCAGCATCTGGACCACCCGCAGGTCCGCGCCGTGATTGATCAGGTGGGTGGCAAAGGCATGGCGCAGGGTGTGCGGTGAAAGCCGTTGCGCTGCAATGCCGGCGCTGGCGGCGTGCTGTTTGATGATGCGCCAGAACATCTGGCGTGTCATTCCGGCGCCGAGTCGGGTAACAAATATGTGATCGCTGTGACGGCCCTTCAGAATGGCCGGACGCCCCTCGCGCAGATAGCGTTCCAGCCAGTCGATGGCGGTTTCGCCGAGCGGCACCAGACGTTCCTTGTCGCCCTTGCCGATGACCTTCACCAGCCCTTCGCGCAGCGCCACCGAAAAGGGTTTCAATTCCACCAGTTCCGATACGCGCAGGCCGGTGGCGTAGAGCACCTCCAGCATGCAGCGATCACGCAGGCCCTGTGGCGTGTCGGTGTCCGGCGCGTCGAGCAGGCGCTCCACTTCCGCCTCGGTGAGTGATTTCGGAAAGCGGGTCGAGGGCAGTGGTGGGTCGATCAGCGTGGTCGGGTCGCGCGTGATCTGCCCGCGCTCAGCCAGGTGCCGGTAAAAGCGTCGCCAGGCCGAGAGCAGGCGGCGCTGGCTGGCGGGGCGGGCGCGCTGGCTGAACTCCGCCAGGTAGGCCGCGAGATCGGCGTCGGCGGCCTGTTCAGGGCGGCCGCCGCGTTGCGCGAGCCAGCGTGCGAACTGCTCCAGATCGCTGCGGTAGCCCGTGATGGTATTGCGCGCGAGGCCGTGTTCCAGCCACAGGAAATCGCCGAAGGCATCCAGCGTGGCAATGGTTTCCGCTGCCAGCTGAGGTGCGTCGCTCATCGGCTCAGCCGGGCTTCGTGGCTGAGCAGCCATTGCTTGACCTGCATCAGATGACCATCGGTGTTACCCGCAAAGCCGCCCAGCCCCTGGCTGGAGACGACGCGGTGGCAGGGCACGATGAGCGGAAACGGGTTGGCGCCGCAGGCGCCGCCGACCGCGCGCGCTGCGCTGCCGAGTTCCCGCGCGAGCTCGCCATAGCGACGTGTCCGGCCGCAGGGGATGGCTGCAATGGCCGCCCATACGCGGCGCTGGAACTGCGTGCCCTGCAGTAGCAGCGGCAGTCCGTGAGGCCGGTCGGGGTCGGCGATCCAGGCCTGCAGTGCGGCAACGGCCTGTGCGGCGAGCGGATTGACGGGGGCGCGTTCGCGCGTTTCCGGGGGCAGAAAGACCAGCTCCCGCAGCGCCAGTCCGTCGCACACCACCCCCATCGGCCCGAA
>JAJLLM010000055.1:0-28048 GCA_033837965.1 Pseudazoarcus pumilus | reverse complement strand
GCCCCCGATGTGCCGGGCATCGCCTACAAGATTCTCGGGCCCATCGCCGACGCCAATATCGACGTCGACATGATCGTGCAGAACGTCGGCCATTCGGGCGCGACGGACTTCTCCTTCACGGTTGCACGTGGCGATCTGGCTAAGGCGCGCAAGACGCTGGACGCCAACATGTCGCAGTTCAACGCCAAGGAGATCGAGGTGGACGACACCATGGCCAAGATCTCCGTGGTCGGTGTCGGCATGCGCTCCCATCCGGGCGTGGCATCGAAGGTGTTCGAGACGCTGGCCAACGAGCGCATCAACATCCAGATGATCTCCACCTCGGAAATCAAGATCGCCGTCGTGATCGAGGAAAAGTATCTGGAACTGGCCGCCCGCGTGCTTCACAAGGCTTTCGGCCTGGATCAGGCCTGAACCGGCTTTCCGGTTTGACCGGGGGGCGCGTAGTCGCTATGATCTCGCCTCTTGTTTGAGGAGACGTGGCCGAGAGGTCGAAGGCACTCCCCTGCTAAGGGAGCAGACGGGCAAAACCTGTCTCGAGGGTTCGAATCCCTCCGTCTCCGCCAAGACAGTAGAAAGCCCATGCGTTGCATGGGCTTTTTGCTTTTCGGGCGATGCTTTTCGTTACGGCGGGTCGCAGGAGCGCCTTTGAGCAGCCGGCCTGATCCGGGGCGATTAGGAAGGGCCTGCGGCGGCCTGCATGCTCACTGGAGCGTTGCTGGCTCTCAGGGCAGGATGGTGTCGGGGTTGGCGCCGGCGTCGAGGCTGCGGCCGGAGCGCAGCAGTTCGGCGAATTCGGTTGCCGGCAGGGGTTGGCTGAAGTAGTAGCCCTGGATTTCGTCGCAGGCCTGGGCGGTGAGGAAGGCCAGCTGCGGGCGACTCTCGACGCCTTCCGCCACTACGCGCAGGCCCATGCGGTGCGCCAGCACGATGACCGAGCTGGCAATCGCGACTGCGCTGGGGTCGGTTTCGAGGCTGCTGATGAAGCTGCGGTCGATCTTCAGCATGTCGACGGGGAAGCGGTTGAGGTAGGCGAGGCTGGAGTAGCCGGTACCGAAGTCGTCGATGCCGATGGCCAGTCCGATGGACTTGAGCAGGCGCAGGGCAATGGCGGCTTCCTCGGGGTTGTCCATCACCGCGCTCTCGGTCAGTTCGACTTCGAGATACTGGGGGTCGAGACCGGTTTCCAGCAGGATGGCCGAGATCTGGTCCGGCAGGCCGCGTTGCTGCAACTGCAGCGCGGAGATGTTGACCGCCACCGGTACGCGCGGCAGCCCGGCATCCTGCCAGGCTCGGTTCTGGCGACAGGCCTGGCGCAGCGCCCAGTCGCCGAGTTCGTGGATCAGGCCGCTTTCCTCGGAAATCGGAATGAAGCGGTCGGGGGGCACGAATTCCCCCGTTTCGGGGTGCCGCCAGCGCGCCAGCGCCTCCGCGCCGACGATGCGGCCAGTGGCCAGTTCCACCTTGGGCTGGTAGTGCAGTTCGAGCTGGTTGCAGGAGAGCGCCAGACGCAGGGCGGATTCCAGCGACAGCCGCGCCTGGGCTTCGGCGTTGAGGGCCTCGGTGAAGAACATGAAAGGTTCGCCACCGTCCCGCTCGGCCTGATGCAGGGCCATGCTGGAGCTGGTCAGCAACTGGTCGAGGGTGTCGCCGTCATCGGGCAGCAAGGCAATGCCGGCGTGCAGGCTGGGTTGCAGTACGTGATTGTCGATGAACAGCGGCCTGCGCAGCGCGTCGAGCAGGCTGCGCGTGAGTCCGATGACGTCGTCCGAATCGGCAATGCCGGTCAGCAGGATGGCGAATTCGCTGCCGGACAGGCGGGATACGGTGTCGTGTTCGCGCGTGGCATGCGTCAGCCGGGTGGCGATTTCGCACAGGAAGTGATCACCGACATCGTGGCCCAGGCTGTCGTTGATGCGCTTGAAGTGCCGGATGCCGATGGTCAGCAGGGCCACACGCGTGTTGTCCCGGCGGGCAGCGGTGCGTGCTTCGGAGAAGCGCAGGTTCAGCAGCGCCCGGTTGGGCAGGCGGGTGAGCGGGTCGTAGGACGAGATGAAGTCGAGCCGCGCCTCGATGCGTTTGCGGTCGGAGATGTCGTGCTGGATGCTGATGAAGTGGATGATGCGTCCGCTTTCGTCGCAGATCGGACTGATCGACACCGACTCCCAGTACAGCTCGCCGTCCTTGCGGCGGTTGAGCAGGTCACCCTTCCAGGCCTTGCCGCCCTGCAGCGTCTCCCACATGCCCTGATAGTGATCGGGCGGCGTGTAGCCGGACTTCAGGATGCTCACGTGCCGGCCGCGTACCTCTTCCAGCGGATAGCCGCTGGTTTCGGTGAATTGCGGGTTCACGTACTCGATGACACCGCGCTCGTCGGTGATGATGACCGAACTCACGCTGTGCTCGATGGCCGTGTTGAGCTTGCGCATCTCCTGCATCGTGACGTTGCGCTCCTGCTCGGCGGCGAGCAGCGACAGGCGCATGTGTTCGAAGGCTGCCGCGAGGCGACCGAGTTCGTCGGCACTGTTGACCGGTGTGACGTGGCCGAGATTGCCCGAGGAAATGGTGTTGGCGGATTGCTCAAGGGCCAGCAGTGGCTTGAGCACGCGGCGCTGCACCACCAGCACGGCAATGGCAAAGGCCGCCAGCGCGAGCAGCAGGCTGAACAAGGTCAGCATGAATTCGGCGTTGGCCTCCGAGCGCAGACGCTGGGCGCGCTGGTCGATCTCCGCGCCGAGCACGTCCGACAGGGCGAGCACCGCGTCGATGCCGCGGGTCGCATTGTCGAACCACTCGTGGGCGCTGACCGGGTAGGGGCGGCCATCCTCGCTGGCGCTGACGACGGCGCTGCGCATGTCCTCGTAATGCACGAAGAGGTCGGTCCAGAAGCGGTCCACCGCCTGCTCGATGGCCGGGCGTCCGGCGAAGTATTCCAGCAGGCTGTCTGCGCGTTTCCAGGTGTGCAGGATGTTGGAGCGGAAATGTTCCAGTTCGCGCTCGCGGATCGGGCCGATCGGCTCGTTGCGGGCCAGCGCCGCGGCGATGATGGCGCGCTCCTGGCCGAGCAGTTCGCTGAGGGTGAACAGCGCATCCTTGATCAGCGGCTGGGCGGTCGTGCGCGGACTGTTGTCGCCGACCGGCGCAATGCTGGTGCTGACGAGGTGATGCAGGAACTCGATGTGGCGTGTCACCAGGTCGACCCAACGTTGCGGGTTGATCTCCAGATCCATCGGCACCCCGCGCAGGGTGGCGTCCACGGCGTCGCGATAGCTTTGCAGTTCGGAGTGCAGGGCGCGCACTTCGAGCAGACTGCTTACCAGCGCATGCTCGGGGGCCAGGTCGGCGGTCTGTGTGGCCTGGGCCGAGAGGGTGTCGAGCGCGCGATTGGCCTCGCCGCGAATCCGTTCCAGCTCGTTCAGCAAGGCCGGTTCCGCATGTGGCGAGGAGAGCAGCAGTGCGGTCAGCCCGCGCTCGCGGGCCAGCGCGCCGCTGGCCTGCTGCGCCTGGCCGGAGACCCGGTTGCTGTTCTGCAGCCAGTCAATGGCGTCGCTGCGAATCCGCATGTCGACGACTTCCCGCACGGCGATGGCGACCGCCAGGGCGGTGAGCAGCGCGATGAGGGACAGCAGCAGGTGACGTATCGACATTTGCGGGCCAAGGGCTTACGGATTGCTGACGCAATTCGAGTTTAGACGCAAAGACCGAAGCCGTAGGGCGAGCTAAAACCCTTTGTTGACCGGGGTCAAGTCAGGCCTGCGCCGGGTGGTCGTCGCCATGCGCAGGACGGCCGTTCCGGCTCAGGCGCGCAGTGCTGCAGCGTGATGCAGCAGATGTTCGCCGATGAAGCTCGCGATGAAGAAATAGCTGTGATCGTAGCCATCCTGCAGGCGCAGGGTCAGCGGATGGCCGGTGCGTTGGCAGGCCTGTTGCAGCAGTTCCGGCTTGAGCTGGTTGGCGAGGAAGGGGTCGGCCGATCCCTGGTCCACCAGCAGCGGAAGACGCTCTGCGGCATCGGCGACGAGTTCGCAGGCATCCCAGGCTTTCCAGGCCTCGCGGTCGGTACCGAGGTAGCCGGTGAAAGCCTTTTCGCCCCACGGCACGGCGGCCGGATGCACGATGGGCGCAAAGGCCGAGACCGAACGGTAGCGCCCTGGATTCTTCAGTGCGCAGATCAGCGCACCGTGGCCGCCCATCGAATGGCCGGCCACCGAGCGGTGATCGGACACAGGGAAGTTGGCTTCGACCAGTGCCGGCAGCTCGCTCACCACATAGTCGTACATGCGGTAGTTGCGGTCGAACGGCGCCTGCGTGGCGTTCACGTAGAAGCCCGCGCCAAGGCCGAAGTCCCAGCCGCCGGCCGGATCACCCGGCACGCCTTCGCCGCGCGGACTGGTGTCCGGGCAGACGATGGCGATGCCCAGCTCGGCCGCGATGCGCTGCGCGCCGGCCTTCTGCATGAAGTTCTCGTCGCTGCAGGTCAGGCCGGACAGCCAGTACAGCACCGGCACCGGGCCGGCCTCGGCCTGTGGCGGCAGATAGATGGCGAAGATCATGTCGCAGCCGAGCGTTTCGGAACGGTGACGGATGCGTTTGTGCCAACCGCCGAAACTCTTGTTGGCGGCGACGGTTTCGATGTGCGTGCTCATCGTCGTCCTCAGAAGTGGATCACCGAGCGGATGCTCTTGCCTTCGTGCATCAGCTCGAAGGCGTGGTTGATCTCGTCCAGCCCCATGGTGTGGGTGATGAAGGTGTCGAGCGGGATTTCACCGCGCTGGGCCTGCTCGACGTAGCGCGGCAACTCGGTGCGACCACGCACGCCGCCGAAGGCCGATCCGCGCCAGACGCGCCCGGTGACCAGCTGGAACGGGCGGGTGGAGATTTCCTGCCCGGCGCCGGCCACGCCGATGATGACCGACTCCCCCCAGCCCTTGTGGGCGCATTCCAGTGCGGCACGCATCAGCTGCACGTTGCCGACGCACTCGAAGGAGTAGTCCACGCCGCCGTCGGTCATGTCGACGATGACCTGCTGAATGGGCTTGTCGTAGTCCTTGGGGTTCACGCAGTCGGTGGCGCCGAGCTGGCGCGCGATCTCGAACTTGGCCGGGTTGATGTCGATGGCGATGATGCGCGAGGCCTTGGCCATCACCGCGCCGATGATCGCCGCCAGCCCGATGCCGCCGAGGCCGAAGATCGCCACCGTGGCGCCGGCTTCCACCTTGGCGGTGTTGAGCACTGCGCCGATGCCGGTGGTCACGCCGCAGCCCAGCAGGCACACCTTTTCCAGCGGCGCTTCCTTGTTGATCTTTGCCAGCGCGATCTCGGGCAGCACCGTGTACTCGGAGAAGGTCGAGGTGCCCATGTAGTGGTAGATGGGCTTGCCGTCTTTCGAGAAACGCGTGGTGCCGTCCGGCATCAGCCCCTTGCCCTGGGTGGCGCGGATGGACTGGCACAGGTTGGTCTTGCCCGAGGTGCAGAACTTGCAGCTGCGGCATTCCGGCGTGTACAGCGGGATGACGTGGTCGCCCACTTCGACGGACGTCACGCCGGGGCCGACGGCCTCGACGATGCCGCCACCCTCGTGGCCCAGCACGGCCGGGAAGATGCCTTCGGGGTCGTCGCCCGACAGCGTGAAGGCATCGGTGTGGCACACGCCGCTCGCAACGATGCGCACCAGCACCTCGCCGGCCTGCGGCGGGGCGACGTCGATTTCGGTGATTTCCAGCGGTTGGCCGGGGCCCCAGGCAACAGCGGCTCGGGATTTGATCATGTTGTGTTCTCCTGAAAACGAAACGGGCGGCGCATGCGCCGCCCGGCATGGGGCGTGTGCCCGAACCTTACCGCGTCAGCCGTTGCTGGGGAAGGCGAACTGCGCCTTCTCCACGCCGCGCACGGCCCAGCGCTGGGTCATGGTCTTGCGGCGGGTGTAGAAGCGCACTGCGTCCGGGCCGTAGGCGTAGAGGTCGCCGAACAGCGAGCGCTTCCAGCCGCCGAAGCTCTGGCAAGCCACCGGTACCGGCAGCGGCACGTTCACGCCGACCATGCCGACCTGCACCGCGTCGGTGAAGTGGCGCGCGACCGCGCCGTCGCGCGTGAACACGCAGGTGCCGTTGCCGAACTCATGGGCGTCGATCAGCGCAATGGCCTCGGCGAGGTTCTGCACGCGCACGATGGCCAGCACCGGGCCGAAGATTTCTTCCTTGTAGATGCGCATGTGCGGCTTGACCCGGTCGAACAGCGTGCCGCCGAGGAAGAAACCGTCTTCATACCCGGAGACCTTGAGATGGCGGCCGTCGACGACGATCTGTGCGCCTTCCTCCACGCCCAGGTCGATGTAGGCCCGCACCTTGTCGCGGTGCGGGCCGGTCACCAGCGGCCCCATGTCCAGCCCGCGCTGCGCGCCGTTGCCGATGCGCAGGGACTCGATCTTGGGCTGCAGGCGCTTGACCAGTTCATCGCCCACCGCATCGCCCACCGCGACCACCACCGAGATCGCCATGCAGCGTTCCCCACAGGAACCGTAGGCGGCGCCCATGATGGCGTTCACGGCGTTGTCGAGATCGGCATCCGGCATCACCACGGCGTGGTTCTTGGCCCCGCCCAGCGCCTGCACGCGTTTTCCGTGGGCGGTGCCGGTGGTGTAGATGTACTCGGCGATCGGCGTCGATCCTACGAAGCTCACCGCCTTCACGCGCGGATCGGTGAGCAGGGTGTCGACCGCCTCCTTGTCACCATTGACCACGTTGAAGACGCCCGGCGGCAGGCCTGCCTCGGTGAGCAGCTCGGCCAGGATGCGTGCGGTGCTCGGCACCTTCTCGGACGGCTTCAGGATGAAGGTGTTGCCGCAGGCCAGTGCCATCGGGAACATCCACATCGGCACCATGGCCGGGAAGTTGAAGGGCGTTATGCCGGCCACCACGCCCAGCGGCGGAAATTCGGACCACGAATCGATGTCCGGCCCGACGTCGCGCGAATGCTCGCCCTTGAGGAATTCCGGCGCGCCGCAGGCGTACTCGACCACCTCGATGCCGCGCGAGAGCTCGCCGTGGGCGTCCTCCCACACCTTGCCGTGTTCAGCCACGATGGCAGCCACCACGCGGTCGGCGTTCTTCTCCAGCAACTCCTTGTACTTGAACAGGATGCGGGCGCGTTTGAGCGGTTGCGTGGCGCGCCAGCCGGGAAAGGCCTCGTGAGCCGCGGCAATCGCGCGTTCGACGGTACTGCGCGAGGCCAGTTCGACCTGGCGTGCGATCTGGCCGGTGGCCGGGTTGTAGACGGCGGCCGGGCGATCGGCGTCGCTGAAGGCCTTGCCGTTGATGTAGTGGTCGAGCGTATCCATCTTCGGTCCTTGCTGTAGGGATTGTGGAAACGGCCGACTGACCAGCTCAGGCCTCGAGTGTTCCTTGCCCGGGCTCCGGTGGGGACGGCCACGCCCGTAATACTGCCGCGATCAGGGTGGCCAGCGGTATTGCGAAAAATACGCCCCACAGGCCCCAGATGCCGCCGAAGATCAGTACCGCCGCGATGATGGCTACCGGGTGCAGATTGACTACTTCCGAGAACAGCAGCGGCACCAGCACGTTGCCGTCGAGAAACTGGATCACGCCGTAGGCGCCCAGCACGTACCAGAAATGCGGTGCCAGCCCGAACTCGAAGTAGGCCACCACCGCTACCGGCACCGTGGCCACCGCTGCACCGACATACGGCACGATCACCGACAGGCCGACGATGAACGACAGCAGCATGGCGTAGGGCAGGCCGAGCAGCGCGAAAACCACATAGCTCACGCTCCAGACGATCAGGATCTCGATGAACTTGCCGCGCACATAGCTGCCGATGCCGGCCTCCACGTCCGCCCAGACGTGATTCACCAGACTGCGCTCGCGCGGCAGGAAGCCCAGGAACCACGCCACGATGCGCGCCTTGTCCTTGAGCATGAAGAAGACCAGCAGCGGCACAAGCACGAGGTAGACGAGGAAGGTGATGAAGTGCACCGCCGAGGTCAGCGACAGCACGACCACGCGCTGGCCGAAGGCGGTGACGTTGTTGCGGATCGAGGCCAGCAACTCATACACCTGCTGATCGGAGAAGATCTGCGGGTAACGCTCCGGAAGGTGCAGCGCCAGATCCTGCAGGCGCGCCGCAATGGCGGGCAACTCGCGCGCGAGCTGGCCGACCTGACCGGCAAGCAGTGGAATCAGCAGCAGCATGGTGACGATGAATAGCGTCAGGAACAGGCTGAACACCAGTACCACGGCGATGGGCCGTCGCGCCCCGTGGCGCACCATGAAGCGCACGGCCCCTTCGAGCAGGTAAGCGAGGATGACGCTGGCGATGAGCGGGGCGAGCAGGCGACCGGCAAACAGCGCGATGGCGAGCCCGATCAGCAGGACCAGCGCGAGAATGACGACTTGCGGGTCGGAGAAGTGACGATTGAACCAGGACTGCAGGTAGTGCAACACGGGCGGGCCTCCGTTCGGCGGGCGGCCGAAGTCGGGCCGCCCTGTCGATCAGCCGCGTCGGCTTACCAGAGTTGCCACCAAGCGCGGTTTTCTTCCGGGCCGCCGCGGTAGTACACGCTGTCGGGGAAGCTCAGCTTGATGACGCGCGCCGTGTCGTCGCGCAACTCGGTCAGGCCCATTGCATCGTAGCTGCGCATCATGATGAACAGCGCCTCTTCGATGGCGGGGGTGTCCGGGTAGTTCTTGATGGCGGCCTGTGCGCGGTTCACCGCTGCCACGTAGGCGCCGCGACGGTGGTAATAGCGGGCGACGTGTACTTCGTGCAGCGCCAGCGAGTTGACCAGATAGCGCATGCGCTGGATGGCGTCCGGCGTGTAGCGGCTGTCGGGGAAGCGGGTGATCAGTTCGTTGAAGGTGTCGAAGGCTTCCTGGGCGCCCTTGGGGTCGCGCTCGGAGAGGTCCTGGTTGGAGATGAAGCCGAGCAGGCCGAGGTTCTCGTTGAAGTTCACCAGGCCTTTCAGATAGAAGGCGTAATCGACGCTGGGGTGATTCGGGTGTAGACGGATGAAGCGGTCGGCCGCGGCGAGAGCCATTTCGCGCTCGCCGGTCTTGTAATAGGCGTAGGCGATCTCGATCTGGGCCTGCTGCGCAAAGCGGCCGAAGGGGTAGCGGGCTTCGAGTTTTTCGAGCAGTTCGATGGCGCGGTCATAGCCGCCCTCGGTCATCGCGGCGCGGGCTTCGGCATGAATGCGCTGGGCGCTCCAGCCGACGGTCTCGTCAATCTGTTCGGGCAACAGGCCGCAGCCGGCTGCCAGCGCTGCCGAGATAACGGCTAAACTGCGCAACACCTTCATAAGTCCCGCCATTGTTGATCGCACCCGCGTGAAAAGGTCCGTCGATTATAGCTCAGAGGTTGCGGCGGATTCGTGCCGCGAACTGGAGATTCCTGCCTCCTGTGCAGGATTGCGGCTGGACCGCGCGCTCGCCCAGCTCTATCCCGAACACTCCCGTACCCGTCTGCAGACCTGGCTGAAGGACGGCCATGTGCTGCTCGACGGCGCGCCGCGCGATGCCAAGTACAAGGTCTGGGGGGGCGAGCGGCTGTCCATCGACGAGCCCGAGCCGGAAGTGGTGCTGGCCGAACGGCCGGAGGACATCGCGCTCGACGTGGTGTTCGAGGACGATCAGCTCATCGTGCTGAACAAGCCCGCCGGGCTGGTCGTGCATCCCGGCAGCGGCAACTGGAGCGGCACGCTGCTCAATGCCTTGCTGCATCACGCGCCGGCGCTGGAGAGCGTGCCGCGCGCCGGCATCGTGCATCGTCTCGACAAGGAAACCAGTGGTCTGATGGTGGTGGCCAGGACGCTGACTGCGCAGACCGATCTGGTGCGTCAGCTGCAGGCGCGCAGCGTCAGTCGTCACTACCTGGCATTGGTGCACGGCAAGGTGGCGCGCGCCGGCAGCGTCGACGCACCGATCGGCCGTCACCCGCAGCAGCGCACGAAAATGGCTGTGGTCGAGGGCGGCCGCGAGGCGCGCACGCACTACAGCATCCGCCAGCAATTTGCGGCGGCCACCCTGGTGGAATGCCGGCTCGAAACCGGACGCACACACCAGATCCGCGTGCATATGGCGAGCATCGGCCATCCGCTGGTGGGCGACCCCGTCTATGGGCGGCGCAAATCGGCCCATGCCGTGCTGGATGCGTTCCCGCGGCAGGCCCTGCATGCCTTCCGGCTGGGCTTGCTCCATCCGCAGGATCACCGCCCGATGCAGTGGGAGGCCCCGCTGCCTGAGGATTTCGAGCAGCTCCTGGCGCGGCTGTCGGCACAGGAGTTGCGCGCATGAGTCTGCCGCCGCAATGGATCGTGCCCGACTGGCCCGCGCCGCAGCGGGTGCGGGCGCTCATCACGACGCGCAGCGGCGGGGTCAGCAATGCGCCCTATGCGGGGCTGAACCTGGGCAGTCACGTCGGCGACAAGAGCGCAGCGGTGGAGTGCAACCGGAACCTGCTTGCGGCGCATCTGCCTGCCGCGCCGCGCTGGCTGGAGCAGGTGCATGGCACGGAGGTGGCGTGTGCCGATTCGCTGGCGGACGGAGAGATTGCGGTGGCCGATGCGGCGTATGCGCGCGGTCCGGATGTCGTGTGCGCGGTGCTTACGGCGGATTGTCTGCCGGTGTTGCTGTGCGACCTGGACGGCCGCGTGGTGGCTGCCGCGCATGCCGGTTGGCGCGGTCTGTTGGGGGGTGTGCTGGAGCGCACGGTGGAGGCGATGGCAGTGCCGCCAGGGCGCTTGCTGGCATGGCTGGGCCCGGCCATCGGGCCGGCGGCCTTCGAGGTCGGCAGCGAGGTGCGCGAGGCCTTTGTCGCCCGCGACGCCGGGGCCGCGGAGGCGTTCGTGGCTGGTCAGCAGGCCGACAAGTGGATGGCCGACATCTATCGGCTGGCCGCACGGCGGCTGGCGGCTGTAGGTGTGGAGCGGGTCTTTGGCGGCGGTCTGTGCACGGTGTCGGATCGGGCGCGCTTCTACTCGTACCGGCGCGATGGCGTGACGGGGCGCTTTGCGTCGCTGGTGTGGATCGATTCCGGCGAGGCGCCGGTTTATTGATCCTGTCCAGCTTCGGGCTTGTCGTCGGAGCGGGCGGCTTCTTCGGCCTCGCGCCGGGCCTTGGCGCGGCGGCGCGCGGGGGTGCCGAAGATCCACAGGAAAAGGGCGAGGGGGCCGAGGCCGGCGAACAGGAAGGTCATCACGCCGCCAACCGGATTCGGGTTGGCGACCGAGGCCATCAGGACGACGTACATCCAGCCGATTGCGATGAGGTACATGGGGCGGCATTGTAGCCCCGAAGCCGCAGCCGTGCCGGCTGCTCGGAGAGTGCGATGAATGAACGCGACGACCATTCGCTGGCGGCATTTTTCAGCGAGATGAGCCGGGCCGGGCTGGCCATGATGCAGGGCATGCAGGCGACACCGCAGCGCGGCGGCGGTGTCGTGGGTGCAGACATGATGGCGCTGCAGCAGGAGTTCGCAGCGCGCCACGCCGCGCTGTGGCAGTCCATGCTCGGACGCCAGCCCGGCGAGAGCGGCGAGCCGGTGGTGCGGGCGTCGCCCGGCGATCGTCGCTTCTCCGCGCCGCAATGGTCGGAGAGCCCGTTTCACGATTACCTGCGGCAGGCCTATCTGCTCAATGCCGAGTATGCGATGCGCGCGGTCGAGGCGCTGCCGCAGGCAGACGCACGCAGCCGGGGACGGTTGCTGTACATGACGCGGCAGGTGGTGGACGCGCTTGCGCCGTCGAACTTCGCCGCGACCAATCCGGAGTTCATCCAGACCGCGCTGGATACCGGCGGTGAGAGCATCACGCGCGGCATCGCCAACCTCCTCGCGGACCTGGACAAGGGGCGCATCTCGATGACCGACGAGAGCGCCTTCGAGGTCGGGCGCAATCTGGCGATGACGCCCGGTACGGTGATCCACGAAAACGAACTGATGCAGCTCATCCAGTACGCGCCGGCGACTGCCAGGGTGGCTGCGCGGCCGTTGCTGATCGTGCCGCCATGCATCAACAAGTACTACATCCTCGACCTGTCGCCCGAGAACTCCTTCGTACGCTTTGTCGTCGAGCAGGGCTTCACCGTGTTCATGATCTCGTGGAAGAGCGCCGGGGAATCCCAGGCGCAACTGCGCTGGGATGACTATGTGGCGTCGGGCGTGCTGGAGGCGCTGGATGTGGTGCGCGACATCAGCAGGATCAGCGATCCCAACGTGCTGGGCTTCTGCATTGGCGGAACCCTGCTGGCCAGCGCCCTGGCGGTCGGTGCGCTGCAGGGGCGCGGGGCGGTGGCATCGGTCACGCTGATGACGACCCTGCTGGATTTCGAGGAGGCGGGCGAACTGGGCTGTCTGGTCGACGAAGCCACGCTGGCGGCGCGCGAGCAGGCCATCGGCGCCGGTGGCGTGATGCGCGGGGCGGAACTGGCCGGTGTGTTCGCGTCCTTGCGTGCGAATGACCTGATCTGGCAGTACGTGGTCGGCAACTACCTCAAGGGCAACACGCCGCAGGCCTTCGACCTGCTGTACTGGAACGCCGACAGTACCAACCTGCCGGGGCCGTTCGTGACGTGGTATCTGCGCAACATGTATCTCGACAACGCGCTGCGTGAGCCGGGCCGCCTGCGTATCCTCGATACACCCGTCGATCTGGGGCTCATCGACGCGCCGGCCTATCTGCTGGCCACCGCCGAGGACCACATCGTGCCGTGGCGCGGCGCCTACGCTTCGCGGGCCTTGCTGGGGGGTGAGACATGTTTCGTGCTCGGCGCCAGCGGACATATCGCGGGAGCGATCAATCCGGCGTCGCGCAACCGGCGCAGCTATCGCGTGGGCGAGGGCGACGCTGCGGATGCGCAAACCTGGCTGGAGCGCAGCGAGGAGCGGCCGGGCAGCTGGTGGCTACACTGGATGGAGTGGTTGCGCGGCTTTGCAGGCAAGGAGCGTGCAGCGCCGAGGAAGGCAGGCAATGCCCGATTCCGCCCCGTCGAGGCGGCGCCCGGGCGTTATGTGAAGGAGCGGGCCTGAACCGGTTCGCACAAGTGGCGGTCGCATGTACGACCGGCTCTCAAGGAGGAGAAAATGACACGAGTGGCTCTTGTAACCGGCGGCATGGGCGGCCTGGGCGAGGCAATCTGCATCAAGCTTTCGGCGTTGGGATACCGCGTGGTGACGACGTATTCGCCGTCCAACACCAAGGCGGAGGAGTGGCTCAAGAGCATGCAGAACATGGGCTACGGCTTCCGGGGCTTCCAGTGCGACGTGTCCGACTACGACTCCTGTCAGGCCTGCGTGGAGGAAGTGACCAAGTCGGTCGGCCCGGTGGATGTGCTGATCAACAACGCCGGCATCACGCGTGACATGACCTTTCGCAAGATGGGCAAGGCGGACTGGGATGCGGTGATCCGTACCAACCTCGACAGCGTCTTCAACATGACCAAGCACGTCATTGAAGGCATGGTCGAGCGGCGCTGGGGGCGCGTCATCAACGTCTCGTCGGTCAACGGCCAGAAAGGCGCCTTCGGCCAGACCAACTACTCGGCCGCCAAGGCCGGCGTGCATGGTTTCACCAAGGCGCTGGCGCTGGAAGTGGCGCGCTCGAGCGTGACCGTCAACACCATCTCGCCGGGCTATATCGGTACCAAGATGGTGACCTCCATCCCGCAGGAAATCCTCGACTCCAAGATCCTCCCGCAGATCCCGCTCGGCCGTCTCGGCAAGCCGGAGGAAATCGCCGGTCTGGTGGCGTACCTCGCCTCCGAGGAAGCGGCCTTCGTGACCGGTGCGAACATCTCGATCAACGGCGGTCAGCACATGTTCTGAGCGTCCGTGGCGGGCTGCGCGTCATCCGGCGCGGGCCCGCCGCGTTGTTTTTGCAATGCAGCGCAAAAAATTTCTTTAGTTATAATCCTCTGCATGTAGTCGATGATGCGCCGCCGCATTCCGATGCCTGGCGGATCATCCTGAAACCGCATTTCTCACTACGCAGGGGGTTCGTCATGGCAACGAAAATCGCACTGGTCACCGGCGCCATGGGTGGCCTCGGCACGGCCATCTGTCAGGCGCTGTCGCGCGACGGCTTCAAGGTGGTCGCCAACTGCCTGCCCGGCTATGAACAGAAGGATGCCTGGCTGGCGGAGCAGGCGGCGGCTGGTTTCAGCTTCGTGGCAGCCGAGGGGGATGTTTCCGACTATGACTCCTGCGCGGCGATGGTTGCCAAGGTCGAAGCCGAACTGGGGCCGATCGACGTTCTGGTGAATAACGCCGGCATCACCCGCGACAAGTTTTTCCCGAAGATGGAAAAACCCATGTGGGATGCGGTGATCAACACCAACCTCAACAGCCTGTTCAACGTCAGCCACCACGTTTCGCCGAAGATGGCCGAGCGCGGCTGGGGCCGCATCATCAACATCTCGTCGGTGAATGGCGTGAAGGGGCAGGCCGGCCAGACCAACTATTCCACCGCCAAGGCGGGTGTGCTGGGTTTCACCAAGGCGCTGGCAGCCGAACTGGCGACCAAGGGCGTGACGGTGAACGCCATTGCCCCGGGCTACATCGCCACCGATATGGTGATGGCCATCCGCGACGACATCCGCCAGGCCATCACCGACTCCGTGCCGATGAAGCGGCTGGGCAAGCCGGAGGAGATCGGTGCGCTGTGTGCCTATCTGGCCTCCGACCTGGCCGGCTACATGACCGGCGCCACGCTCAACATCAACGGCGGCCTGCACATGGCGTGAGGGCTGCTGGAGGTGCCGATGGCTTGCATCAAACCCCGCGGCGACGCGGGGTTTTTTGTCGGGCGCGCTATAATCGCCGGCAATCGTCAGAAATTCCGCCAACGCCGAGGAGAGCACCGAGCATGGCCGACAAGATGCGACTCATCAAGAAGTACCCTAACCGCCGTCTGTATGACACTCGCACGAGTTCCTACATCACGCTGGCCGACGTCAAGCAGCTGGTGCTCGAGCGCGAGGAGTTCCAGGTGGTGGATGCCAAGTCGGGTGAAGACCTGACGCGCTCCATCCTGCTGCAGATCATCCTCGAGGAAGAAGCCGGTGGCGCGCCGATGTTCACCAGCGACCTGCTGTCGCAGATGATCCGCTTCTATGGCAATGCCACGCAGGGCGTGATGGGCAAGTACCTCGAGAACAACATCAAGGCCTTCACCGACATGCAGGCCAAGCTGCAGGATCAGGCGCGTTCGCTGTATGGCGACAACAGCGCGATCAGCCAGGACATGTGGGCGCAGTTCATGAATTTCCAGGGGCCGGCGCTGAACAGCGTGATGGGCGCCTACCTCGACCAGAGCAAGAAGATGTTCGAGCAGATGCAGCAGCAGATCGAGAGCCAGACGCGCAACATGTTCACTGGCTTTCCCTTCCCCAACTACGGCCAGCCGACGTCCGGTGACGACGACAAGTCCGGCGGCAAGAAGTGATTCCGGCTGCGCCCCGCAGCCGATGTGAGTAGCGATCAAATGACCCGAACCATTCAACGGGACGTGCCGCGCGTCGGCTTCGTCTCCCTCGGCTGTCCCAAGGCGACCGTCGATTCCGAGAACATCCTCACCCGTCTGCGGGCAGAAGGCTACGAAATTTCAGGAAGTTACGAAGACGCCGATGTCGTCGTCGTGAATACCTGCGGTTTCATCGATGCCGCGGTCGAGGAGTCGCTCGATGCCATCGGCGAGGCGCTGGCCGAGAACGGCAAGGTCATCGTCACCGGCTGTCTGGGCGCCAAGGACGGCGTGGTGCAGACCGCCCACCCGCAGGTGCTGGCCGTGACCGGTCCGCACGCCACCGAAGAAGTCATGCAGGCGGTGCACGCGCATCTGCCCAAACCGCACGACCCCTTTGTCGATCTGGTGCCGCCGCAGGGTGTGCGCCTGACGCCGAACCACTACGCCTACCTGAAGATTTCCGAAGGCTGTAATCACCGCTGCAGCTTCTGCATCATTCCGTCGATGCGCGGCGATCTGGTGAGTCGCCCGATCCACGAGGTCATGAAGGAAGCCGAGGCGCTGGTCGATGCCGGCGTGAAGGAAATCCTCGTGGTGTCGCAGGACACCAGCGCCT
Source organism: Pseudazoarcus pumilus (assembly GCA_033837965.1). Classification (GTDB taxonomy): domain Bacteria; phylum Pseudomonadota; class Gammaproteobacteria; order Burkholderiales; family Rhodocyclaceae; genus Pseudazoarcus; species Pseudazoarcus pumilus_A. The sequence continues at coordinate 11,960 of JAJLLM010000055.1, read as the reverse complement.
ACGGCGTCGACACCAGATACCGCACCGGCTTCTGGAACGGTCGCCCGCTCAAGACGCGTCTGCTGGAGCTGGCCAATGCGCTGGGTGATCTGGGTGTGTGGGTGCGCATGCACTATGTGTATCCGTATCCCAGCGTGGACGACCTGATTCCGCTGATGGCGGAAGGCAAGATCCTGCCGTATCTGGATATCCCGTTCCAGCACGCCAGTCCGCGCATCCTCAAGGCCATGCGCCGCCCGGCCAGTTCCGAGAACGTGCTTGCGCGCATCCGCAAGTGGCGCGAGATCTGCCCGGACCTGACCATCCGCTCGACCTTCATCACCGGCTTCCCCGGCGAGACCGAAGAGGATTTCCAGGAGCTGCTGCAGTTCCTCGCCGAAGCCGAACTGGACCGCGTCGGCGCTTTCTCGTATTCGCCGGTCGAGGGTGCCACCGCCAACGAACTGGCCGACCCGGTACCGGAGGAAGTGCGCGACGAGCGTCGCATGCGCCTGATGGCCTTCCAGGAAGATATTTCCACGCAGCGGCTGGAGCGCTGGATTGACCGCGAGATCGACGTGCTGGTGGACGATATCGACGAGGAAGGCGCCATTGCCCGTTCCTGTGCCGATGCGCCGGAGATCGACGGCACGGTCATCATTCCTGACGGCGAGCATCTCGAAATCGGCGAGTTCGCCCGTGTGCGCGTCACGGACTGCGATGTGCACGACCTGTACGCCAAACCTGTCTGACGGAGACTGCCCGCGCCCATGTACGAATCCTCGCTGACCGCTCGCCAGGATGGACGCCCGAGCATCGGGCTGGCGCTGGGCAGTGGCGCGGCGCGGGGCTGGGCGCACATCGGCGTGATCGCCGCGCTGGAAAAAGAGGGTATCCGCCCGGATGTGGTGTGCGGCTGCTCCATCGGGGCGTTGGTCGGCGCGGCCTACGTGTCCGGCAAGGTCGTCGATCTGGGCGAGTGGGTATCCTCGCTGCAGTGGCATGACGTGGTCAGCATGCTGGACCTGAGTTTCCGCGGCGGCCTGATCCGCGGCGAGAAGGTCCTCGCGCACTGCGCCCGCCATTTCTTCACCGAAGACTTCAAGGATGTTGATCGCCCCTTCGCCTGCGTCGCGACCGAGCTGGCCAGCGGGCGCGAGGTGTGGCTGCGCGACGGCGGACTGGCGGACGCCGTGCGCGCCTCCATCGCGCTGCCGGGACTGTTCTCTCCGGTCGAGCGCAAAGGGCGGGTGCTGGTCGATGGCGGTCTGGTCAACCCGGTGCCGGTATCCCTGTGCCGCGCTTTGGGGGCGGACATCGTGATCGCCGTGGAGCTTGGTTCCGGGCTGGTCGGACGGACACACGGCAGGACGCTGGCAAAGGCCATCCAGCCGGCGGAGGAGGGTATCGCCGGCAAGCTGCTGGGCAAGCTCGGCATCGGCAATGGTGGATCACCGGAGTCTGACGGAATGCCCTCGTTGGCTGACGTGGTGGCGTCCAGCATCAACATCATGCAGATGCGCATCGCGCGTAGCCGCTTGGCCGGGGAGCCGGCGGACGTGCTCATCGCGCCGCGGGTGGCGCAACTCGAAATGATGGAGTTCCACCGTGCGAAGGAGGCCATCGACGAGGGCCACGAGGCGGTGGCTCGCGTGCGCGCCACGCTGATGCACGTGCTGGAGCGGGATTGAGATGATGCAGGAAGCCGATCTGCTTGCCCGGCTGGTGAAGGCTGTCGGGCCCGAACATGTGCTTGCCGACACCGCAGCCAAGCAGCCCTGGCTCACCGACTGGCGCGGCCGTTATCGCGGCGAGGCGCTGGCCGTGGTCTTTCCGCAGTCCGTCGAGGCGGTGTCCGAAGTTGTCCGGGCCTGTGTCAGCGCGGGCGTCGCCGTCGTGCCGCAGGGTGGCAACACCGGATTGTGTGGTGGCGCCACGCCGCTGCAGGAAGGGCGCTCGGTCGTCGTCAATCTGTCGCGCATGAACCGGGTCAGAGCGGTGGATGCCGCCAACAACGCACTGGTCGTCGAGGCCGGCTGCACGCTCGCCACGGTGCAGCAGATCGCCGAGCAGCACGAGCGGCTGTTTCCGCTGTCACTGGCCTCCGAAGGCAGTTGCGAGATCGGCGGCAACCTGTCGACCAATGCCGGCGGCGTGCAGGTGCTGCGCTACGGCAACATGCGTGAGCTGGTGCTCGGCGTGGAGGTGGTGCTGCCCGACGGACGCATCTGGGACGGCTTGCGCGCCCTGCGCAAGGACAACACCGGCTACGACCTCAAGCAGCTGTTCATCGGAGCAGAAGGCACGCTCGGCATCGTCACGGCGGTGGCGCTCAAGCTGTTTCCCCGACCGGCGGCGCGCGCCACGGCGTGGGTGGATGTGTCGGACCCTGCCGCTGCAGTGGCCTTGCTGCGGGCCGTGCAGGGGGCATGCGGCGACCGCGTGACGGCCTTCGAGATTGTCGGGCGAGAAGCCTTGCAGCTTGTGCTCAAGCACATTCCGGGGGTGCGCTCGCCGTTTGCCGAGGTCGGTGAATGGGCCGTGTTGCTGGAACTGTCCGACATGATTGCGGCGGAAGCCCTGACCGGGCTGCTGGAGGCGGCACTTGCAGAAGCCTTCGAGGCCGGCCTGGCGAATGACGCTGTGATCGCCCAGAGCGGCGCGCAGGCGCAGGCCTTGTGGGCGCTGCGCGAGAACATCTCCGAGGCGCAACGCGTCGAGGGCGTCAGCATCAAGCACGACATCGCCGTGCCGGTGAGCCGCATCGCCGAGTTCCTGGAACGGGCAGGGCAGGCGCTGCTTGCGCGTTGGCCGGATGCGCGCATCGTGGCCTTCGGCCACATCGGCGATGGCAACCTTCATTACAACCTGTCCAAGGCCGACGCCTTGGAGAACGGCGATTTCATCGCCCGTACGCCGGAAATCAACCGCGTCGTGCACGATCTGGTCGATGCGCTGGGTGGCTCGATTTCGGCCGAGCATGGTCTGGGGCAACTCAAGCGTGAGGAGATCACGCTCTATCGCAGTGAAGTGGAGCTGGAAATGATGCGTGCACTCAAGCGCACTTTCGACCCGCAAGGGCTGATGAATCCGGGTAAGGTCATCTGATCGAAATTCGTCCGAAACAGGCTTTACACCCCGCAGGTCGGCCCCTATAATGCGCGCTCTTTCGCCGTCGGGGGTATAGCTCAGCTGGGAGAGCGCTTGCATGGCATGCAAGAGGTCAGCGGTTCGATCCCGCTTACCTCCACCATCGAAAGACCAGGTCCCCATCGTCTAGAGGCCTAGGACACTACCCTTTCACGGTAGGTACCGGGGTTCGAATCCCCGTGGGGACGCCAGTACAAGGCGGCACGCAGAAGCGGGCCGCACAGACCGGCAAGGCGCTTGCCGGTGAGCAGTTCAAAAGCGCGGAGTGGTAGTTCAGTTGGTTAGAATACCGGCCTGTCACGCCGGGGGTCGCGGGTTCGAGTCCCGTCCACTCCGCCAACGTTTTGCCGGTGTCGCGTGGTTGCCTTTAGCGCGCGATGCTTGCGGGAGGTAGTCTCTCTCGCTATAATCGCGGGCTTCGGTTCGGGGGTATAGCTCAGCTGGGAGAGCGCTTGCATGGCATGCAAGAGGTCAGCGGTTCGATCCCGCTTACCTCCACCAACCGGAATGCAGTCCCCATCGTCTAGAGGCCTAGGACACTACCCTTTCACGGTAGGTACCGGGGTTCGAATCCCCGTGGGGACGCCAACACAAGCTGGCAGGATTCCTGTCAGTGAGCAGTTCAGAAGCGCGGAGTGGTAGTTCAGTTGGTTAGAATACCGGCCTGTCACGCCGGGGGTCGCGGGTTCGAGTCCCGTCCACTCCGCCAACCGTCTTGAGGAGCCAATCGGCTCCTTTTTTCGTTTACCGGCCCTGCGCGCGGGTTGGTGAACCGCAGTCCGACCGCTAGAATGCCGGCCTCTCCCTGTAGTTCAATGGATAGAACGAGCGCCTCCTAAGCGCTAGATCTGGGTTCGATTCCCGGCGGGGGGACCACTCGCTGCGGCCGCTTCATGCGGCCCTCTCTGATGAAATCCCGCTCATGCCTCTGCTGACCCTCGAAAACGCCTGCCTCGCCTTCGGGCATGTCGACCTGCTTGACCACGCCGGCTTCCAGCTGGACGCCGGGGAGCGCGTGGCGCTGATCGGGCGGAATGGCTCGGGCAAGTCGAGTCTGCTGCGTGCGTTTGCCGGGCAGGCTGCGCTGGACGATGGCGTGCTGTGGTTGCAGCCCGGTCTGCGCGCGGCCTACGTGCCGCAGGAGCCCGATTTCGATCTGGCGCAGGATGTCTTCGCGACGGTGGCCGAAGGCCTGGGCGACATCGCGCGCAAGCTGGTGGCCTACCACGAGGCCATGCTGGCGCTGGGCAGCGCGCCGGATGAGGCCGCCATGGCACGCCTGGAGAGCCTGCAGCATGACATCGAGGCGGCGGATGGCTGGCGTCTGAATCAGCGCGTCGAGGAAGTTCTCGTACGGCTGGGGCTGAATGGTGCCGTGCGTGTGGAAGACCTGTCCGGTGGCGGCATCAAGCGCGTCGCGCTGGCGCGGGCATTGGTCGGTGAGCCGGAGTTGCTCTTGCTCGACGAGCCGACCAACCACCTCGATCTGGACGGCATCCTGTGGCTGGAAGGCCTGATCCGCGATTTTCGCGGTGCTGTGGTGGTGATCACGCATGATCGGGTGTTCCTCGACAACATCGCGACACGCATCGTCGAACTCGACCGTGGGCGCCTGACGAGTTACCCCGGGCGCTTCTCGGAATATGTCTTGCGCAAGGACGAGGCGCTGGAGGCGGAGGCCAAGGCCAGCGCACGCTTTGACAAGTTTCTGGCGCAGGAGGAGGTGTGGATCCGCAAGGGGGTTGAGGCGCGGCGCACCCGTAACGAGGGTCGCGTGCGCCGGCTTGAAGCCCTGCGGCGCGAGCGCTCGGCCCGCCGCGAGCGCCTGGGCAACGTCAAGCTGGCGGTCGATCAGGGCGAGCGCAGCGGCCAGATGGTGGCTGAACTGCACGATGTCACCAAGGCATTCGGTGATCGCATCGTGGTGCGGGATTTTTCCACCCGCATCCTGCGCGGCGATCGCATCGGTTTCATCGGCCCGAACGGCTCGGGCAAGACCACGCTGCTCAAGCTGATTCTCGGTGAGCTTGAGCCGGACGCGGGCCTGGTGCGACGCGGTACCCGTCAGTCGGTGGCGTATTTTGATCAGATGCGCGAGCAACTCGACCCCGAGTTGCCGCTCACCGAGGTGATCAGCCCGGGCTCGGACTTCATCGAGATCGGCAACGAGAAAAAGCACGTCATCGGCTATCTGGGGGATTTCCTGTTTGCACCGCAAAGGGCGCGCTCGCCGGTGAAGTCGCTGTCCGGTGGGGAGCGTAATCGCCTGCTGCTGGCCCGGCTGTTCGCGCGGCCTGCGAACGTGCTGGTGCTCGACGAGCCGACCAACGATCTGGACATCGAGACGCTGGACCTGCTCGAAGAGCTGCTGGCGGGCTACGACGGCACGTTGTTTCTGGTCAGTCACGACCGGGCTTTTCTGGATAACGTGGTCACCCAGGTCATTGCCAGCGAGGGGGATGGGCGCTGGGGCGAGTATGCCGGTGGCTACGCCGACTGGATGCGCGTCCGGGCCAGCGCGAAGGAGGAGGCCGCGCCCCAGAAAAGTGTCCGGAGTGCCGTTCAGGTGCCGCAGGAGCCGAAGCGCCCGACCAAGCTGTCGTTCAACGAGAAGCGTGAGCTGGAGGCCTTGCCGCAACGCATCGCGGATCTGGAGTCGGAGCAGGCGGTGCTGCATGGTCGGCTGGCTGATCCGGCGCTGTATCAGAATGCCGGCGAAGAGGTTGCTGGTCTCACGAGCCGCCTCGATGTCATCGAGGCGGAACTGGAGGATGCGATGGCGCGCTGGATCGACCTGGAGTCGCGCGCCGGCTGATGCTCTTCAGTCCGCGTCCGCCGCGGCGTCCCAGCGTTCGATGACGTCGGCCGGCACTTCCAGCCGCTCGAGCATGCGTTCCCGCCCCACGGGCAGCAGGTGCAGCAGGTCCGTGAAGATTTCCGGCAGGGCCGGGCTGTGCCAGCCGTGTTCCGCCTGATGGCGGGCAAAGTCTATGGCCAGTGCGACGTTGCGCACGCGCGGATTGCTGCCGTTGGCCTCATCCATCAGCGTGACCAGCAAGGCAGGAAGATGCCAGGCGTGCGCCAGGCCAAGCTGGATGTCGCGTTCGGAGCAGCCGAGGACGGCGTGTTCGGCCACTACGCTGCGTGTGCCGGGGTGCGCCTTGCGGTATTCCAGAATCTGCTCTGCCAGCGGCGGCGCAAAGACCCACAGCAGGACTTCGCAGGCCGGCCGCAGCAAGGTGGCCAGCGCTACCTCGTCGACATCGATGTCATGACGCAGGATTGCCCAGTCGCGCGCAAGGTGGGCGGCACGGCGCACCCAGCCGAAGACGTGCAGGGACTCGATCAGCGCCTTGGGGCGATCGGCCAGGCGTTCCTCCACCGTCGGCAGTTCCGCGAAGGCCTCGAAGAAGGGCCCGATGCCCATCATCATGATGGCGCGGTCGAGCGTCGTGATGTCGTGATTGCGCGAGCGGTTGCGGTGGCGCTCCAGCCAGATCACCAGGCGGATCGCGAACAGCGGGTCCCCCAGCACGACGCCGGCGAGATGGCGTGCGTTGACCGCGTCCTGGTTCTCGCGCATGGCATTGAGCTGGCGCGCCGTCTGGCGCAACACAGGCAGTTCCTGCCCGGCGAGGAAGTCCACGTAGGCCTGGGCGGAGCTCAAGGGTTTTTCGAGTATGCTCATTCGCACATGCTTGCATCGGTGGAGTGCGGACGATTATGGACAGTCCGGTGGCAAAACTGAAGCGGCGGTCACGTTGGAGCTTGTGGCTATAATCGTCTCCAGCCGTCGCTTTGCAGCTGTAAGAGGAGAGATTGCGGATGAGCGCAACATTCAGGGCCTATCTGATTTCCCAAGACGAAGAGCGCAAGGTGTCGGGGAGGCTGACCTCTCTTGCGGCAGATGCGCTGGACCCGGGCGAAGTCACCATCCGCGTGCACTATTCGGGCATCAACTACAAGGACGCCCTTGCCGCGACTGGTGCGGGCAAGATCATCCGGCGCTTTCCCTGTGTGGGCGGCATCGACATGGCCGGCGTGGTGGAGCAGAGCAGCGATGCGCGCTTCCGGGCCGGCGACGAAGTGATTGCCACCAGCTTTGACATCGGCGTATCGCATCACGGCGGCTTTGCCGAACTCGCCCGCGTACCGGCCGACTGGGTGGTGAAGCTGCCGGCCGGGTTGAGCCTGTTCGAGTCGATGGCGCTGGGCACGGCGGGTTTCACCGCCGCCTTGAGTGTGGAGCGCATGGAAGCCTGCGGGCTGACGCCGGCCAACGGGCCGGTCATCGTCACCGGGGCCACGGGCGGCGTAGGCGGCCTGGCCATCGACATGCTGGCGGGCCGGGACTACAACGTGGTCGCGCTGACCGGCAAGGCCAGTGAGGCCGACTATCTGACCGGGCTCGGTGCCAGTGCCATCCGGCTGCGCGACGAGATCGACTTCGACAAGGTTCGGCCCCTCGAGGCCGGCGAATGGGCGGGCGCCGTGGACAATGTCGGGGGGCAAATCCTGCACTGGGTGCTGGCCTCCATGAAACTCGGCGGGACCGTTGCAAGTATCGGCAATGCGGCCGATTTCCGTATCAATACCACCGTATTTCCTTTCATCCTGCGCGGCGTGAGCCTGCTGGGCATTGATTCGGCCAACGCCGCTTTCCCGCTGCGACAGCAGGTGTGGGATCGTCTGGCCGCAGACCTCAAGCCGCGTCATCTGGAGCGTACTACGCGCGTGATCAGTCTCGACGAGTTGCCCGTCGCGTTTGCCGACTTCATCGACGGCAAGATCAAGGGGCGTACCGTCGTGCGCATCGGCGCGTGACGGGGGGCGCATGAGCGAAACTCTGGAAAGCCTGCCCCGCTTGTTGATTGCCGATGACTCGCGCATGGTGCGCGCAAGCATCATCAAGCAGATCCGGGGGCGCTTCGACTGTCGGGAGGAGTCCGACGGCGAAGCGGCGTGGGAAACCCTGCTGATCGATTCGGCCATCGAGGTCGTCATTACCGACATCGGTATGCCCCGCCTGGACGGTTTCGGCCTGATCGAGCGTCTGCGCTCCTCACGCATTCCGCGTCTGCAGAAGCTGCCGGTGATCGTCATCTCGGGCGATGAGGACGATCAGCAGCGCGAGCGGGCCCGCCAGTTGGGGGCCAACGACTTCATCACCAAGGGAATCGGCACGGCCGAGCTGGTGGCCCGTCTGGATTCGCTGAGCAAGCTCGGTCAGACGAGCCGTGAGCTTGAAGCGAGTCGCGAGGCGCTGGCCAACCAGAGTCCGGTTGACCCGTCCTCGGGGCTGGCTACGCGTTCCTATCTGAACTGGCGCGGCAGTCAGGATCTTGCGCTGGCGCGCCGCAATCATGGCGGCATCAGCGTGATGGTGGTCGAGATCGACGAGTTCGCGGCGCTGGAATCCGCGCGCGGGCCGGAACTGGCAGGCCTGATCGCACGCCGCCTGCGCGGCATCCTGGCCAACAAGGTGCGTCACGAAGACACCGTGAGCGAGCTGGCGCCCGGGCGCTTTGCGGTGCTTGCGCCGCTCTCCGACATGGCGGCCAGTTGTGCGTTTGCGCTGCGTCTGCAGACGGCAATCGACAAGCTCGTGATGACCTATCGTGAGGAGAAGATCCGTATCGGTGTCTCGGTGGGGGTGGCCAGTTCCTACGCGGACGGGCTGATGTCTCTCGAGGAGATCATCGAACTCGCCATCCAGCGCGTGGGCGGAGCCCAGGCTGCCGGCGGGCGCCGCGTGGTGGGCAAGGACGGGGAGGTCACGCGTGAAGTCGTCGAGCGGCTGTTGCGTAACGTGCTCAGCATCGATCAGCTTCTGGGACGCTTGCGCCTCGGGGATGATGAGGGGCTGGCGGATCGCATGCCCGAGATCATCGCGGCATTGATGCCCTTGCTGGCGCGCATGGAGGCCCTCGGGCAAGTCGGTCTCCCGCTTGAACGACTGGAAGCCCTGATGCTGGGACGCGAGGACAGGAACAACAACAGAGAGTGAATCCGGAGGGCGTTCAATCCCCGTCAGAGGGAAGGGCGCTTGCGACGAAAGGTATGCGGGGGGAGGAGACATGTCGGCATACAAGACTTTCCATCGTCGATCCATCGAGGATCGCGATGACTTCTGGCGCGAGCAGGCTGAACTGATCGATTGGAGCAAGTCGCCGCACACCATCTGCGAATACACCAGGCCACCGTTTGTGAAGTGGTTTGCGGGCGGGCTCACCAATCTGTGTCATAACGCGGTGGATCGCCATGCGCTCGGGCGGCCGCGCGACGCAGCCCTGATCTACGTGTCGACCGAAACCGGCACCGAGCGCACCTGGAGCTATGAAGAGTTGCTGCGCGAGGTCGAACGCATGGCGGCGATCTACCTCGATCTGGGTGTTCGGAAGGGGGATCGCGTACTCATCTACATGCCGATGATCCCCGAGGCCTGCTTTGCCATGCTGGCCTGCGCACGCATCGGCGCCATCCACTCGGTGGTCTTCGGCGGTTTTGCCGCGGCGTCGCTGGCCACCCGCATTGACGATGCAACGCCGGTGCTGGTGGTCTCGGCAGATGCCGGCATGCGCAACGGCAAGGCGGTTCCGTACAAGCATCTGCTCGACGAGGCCTGCCGCCTTGCAGCGCATCCGCCGGCGCACGTGTTGATCGTTGATCGCGGCATCGACAAGGGATTTCCGCAAACGGCCGGGCGTGACGTGGATTATGCGGAGATGCGCCGCAAGCATGTTGACGCCACCGTTCCGGTGACCTGGCTGGAATCGAACGAGCCGAGCTACATCCTGTACACCTCCGGCACCACCGGCAAGCCCAAGGGAGTGCAGCGCGATACCGGCGGCTACTGTGTGGCGCTGGCCGCTTCGATGAAGCACATCTTCACCGGCGGGGTTGGCGAGACGATGTTCGTGACCTCCGACATCGGCTGGGTGGTCGGGCATAGCTACATCATCTACGCACCGCTGATCGCCGGCATGGCCACGCTGATGTACGAGGGCACGCCCTTGCGTCCCGACCCGGGCATCTGGTGGCGCCTGGTCGAGAAGTATCGCGTGAATGTCATGTTCTCGGCGCCGACGGCCGTGCGTGTGTTGAAGAAACAGGATCCGTCGTGGCTCAAGCAGTCTGATCTGTCCTCACTCAAGCACCTCTTCCTGGCCGGCGAACCCTTGGACGAGACCACGCATCGCTGGATTGCGGAAGAGCTTGGCGTGCCGGTGATCGACAACTACTGGCAGACCGAGACCGGCTGGCCGATCCTGTCGGCCCAGCCCGGCGTGGAGAAGACGCCGCTGAAGTACGGTTCGCCCAGCTTCCCGGTGTATGGCTATGACCTGCGGTTGTTCCGCGAGGATGGCAGCGAGTGTGGCGCGGACGAGAAGGGCGTGGTCGGCATAGTGCCCCCCTTGCCGCCGGGCTGCCTGTCCACCGTGTGGGGGCAGGACGAGCGTTTCGTGTCCACCTACTTCAGTCTGTTCCGGGAGCCACTGGTGTATTCCTCCTCGGACTGGGGCATCCGTGATCAGGATGGTTACTACACCATCCTCGGGCGCATGGATGACGTCATCAATGTGGCGGGTCATCGCCTCGGTACGCGCGAGATCGAGGAAGCCGTGCAGATGCATTCGGCCGTCGCGGAAGTCGCGGTGGTCGGGGTGGCCGATGAGATCAAGGGACAGATGCCGATGGCCTTTGCCGTGTTGAAGGATGCCTCGGCCGCGGCTGATCCGGCAGCGGCCGAGCGGCTGGAGCGTGAAGTCATGCGCAAGGTGGACGAGCATCTGGGGGCCATCGCTCGCCCGGCGCGGGTGTTTTTCGTGACCGGACTGCCCAAGACACGTTCCGGCAAGATGCTGCGGCGGGCCATCCAGGCGCTGGCCGAGGGGCGTGATCCGGGGGATCTGGCGACCATCGAGGATCCGACCACCCTGCTACAGATCCGCGACCTGCTCGCCGGCCGTTGAGGCTGCCGGGCGGTTTGTATCGCAGCGTATCGACGCGGCCAGACGATACACGGCAATTCAATTCGCCGGCGCGGCGACAAACCGGGCTTACATCGGCTTGTTCAAATGGCTCCTGTCGAAGGCCGGACTTCTTCCGGCCTCGCTTCAGGAGGAATCACGAATGAACTCCCGTATGAAAAGCCCCTGGTTGGTCGCAGCCTTGGTCGCGGCCGGTGTCACGGTTGCCGGCGCAGCAATGGCGCGCGGTGAATGCGCGGATGCGCCGAGAGCCGATCGCGCCGAGAAGATGAGCATGATGAAGGAGCGTCATGCCGAACGGATGTCCGGTCGCTTCGATGCTCTTGCCGAACGCCTGCAGTTGCGTGAAGACCAGCAACCGGCGTGGCAAGCCTTCCGTGCTGGTGTGAGTGATGATGCGCAGGCCCGTCCGCAGGCGCAGCGTGAGCCCGCCGCTTCCGCTCCCGAGCGCATGCAGCGCATGGAGCAGGCGATGGAGGCGCGGCTGGAGCATGTGCGCCGCATGCGCGGGCTGACGGAAGACCTGTACGCGGTGCTCGACGAGGAGCAGCGCAAGCTGTTTGACCAGCAGCGCCACGCGGGTCGTGACAGGGCGCACGGGCACGGGATGCGCAAGCATCACGAGCACGGCTGATACCACGCGCGAAAAAAAAGCGGCCTGCGGGCCGCTTTTCTGTTTTGCGCTCCAGCTCAGTTTGCCGTGTGCGCGGCTTCGACCTCGTCGAACACCAGCTTGACCTTGCCGTCGGCGTCGAGGTCGATGGTGACATCGCCACCGTTGGCCAGCCGACCGAACAGCAGTTCGTCCGCCAGCGCAGAGCGAATGGTGTCCTGGATCAG
>JAJLLM010000054.1:0-7854 GCA_033837965.1 Pseudazoarcus pumilus | reverse complement strand
TCCAGATGGTGTCGCCCGGCTCGGTCGCTCCGCCCCACGACAAGGCGCGGTGGCGGTCCACGTTGCCAGCCATGGCGTCGAGTTTCCCGGCGTCGAGCAGCGACTGCGCCTCGACCGTCATGTAGGCCGGATCGGTGACATACTGGTCGCGCACGAGGAAGGCCTGCTTCGTCGCCTCCACGCTGAGGTGGATGTAATCGGCGGACATCGGATCGAGCTTGTCCACGCCGAGCCGGTCAAGCACGCCGAGGATGGCCAGCGAAATCACGCCCTGTGTCGGGGGGGTCATGTTGTAGAGCTTGCCGCGCGAATGCTGTAGTTCGACCGGCGTACGCAGTTCGGCCTTGTGGCGCGCCAGGTCCGCCGCACGCAGCGGGCTGCCCAACCTCTCCAGGTCTGCGGCGATACGCCGCGCCAGATCGCCCTCATAGAAATCGCGCAATCCGGTACTGGCCAGCCGCTCCAGCGTGGCCGCCATGCGCGGCTGCAGGAACACACTGCCCTCGACCGGCGCCGAGCCCCCCACCAGGAAGGTGTCGGCAAAGCCGGGCTGCATGTGCAGGTCGCCGAACTTCGCGGTGGTGCTGGCCGTCTGGCTGGCCGTCACCGGGATGCCGTTGCGGGCGTAGCCGATGGCATCCGCCAGCAGACGCTGCAGGCTCAGCTTGCCGCCCCATTCGCGACTGACCCGGAACGCGAGATCCCAGCCGGAAATGGTGCCGGCAACCGTGTTGGCAGCAAGCGGACCGCGCATCGGGATGGCCGACATGCCCTTGGCGGCATAGAACTCGCGCGTTGCGCCTGCCGCCGCTGCACCGCAGGAGTCAATAGCCCGGGGCGCCTTGCCCGGCTCGGAGAACAGCCAGAAGCTGTCGCCGCCGATGCCGTTCATGTGCGGATACACCACGGCAATCGTGGCCGCCGCGGCGATCATCGCCTCCAGCGCATTGCCCCCCTCACGCAGCACGGCCGATGCGGATTGCGCTGCGAGTGCGTGTGGCGCCACCGCAATCCCGCGCGTCGCGCGGACCGGATTGATCATCTCGCTTTACTCCTCGTCTTGTTGTTGTCGGCGCTACGCGCCGCTTGTCACTTCATCCAGCCGATGGCCTTGGGCAGCCAGGTGGCGATGTCCGGGAAGGCCATCACCAGGCCAAGGCCGAAGATCTGCAGGCCGATGAACGGAATCACGCCCTTGTAGATTTCCATCACCTTCACCTCGGGTGGCGCGCAGCCCTTGAGGAAGAACAGCGCCCAGCCGAACGGGGGTGTCAGGAAGGAAGTCTGCAGGTTGATGCAGATCAGGATGGCGAGCCACACCATGTCCACGCCGGCCGCCACGAAGAACGGCAGCAGCAGCGGCAGCACGATGTAGGAGATCTCGATCCACTCCAGAAAGAAGCCCAGGATGAACAGCAGGATCATCATGAAGATGATGGTTCCCCACAGCCCACCCGGCACCAGTTCCATGAACTCGGCGATCAGGTCCTCGCCACCCAGGCCGCGGAAGGCCAGACTGAAGGCCTGCGAGGCGAGGATGATGAACATGATCATCGAGGTCGTGATCAGCGTCTGGCGCAGGGTGTCGCGCAGCACGTCCATGTTCATCTTGCCGAGCCCGAGCACCAACAGGATGGCACCGAAAGCCCCCATCGCGGCTGCCTCGGTCGGCGCCGCGACACCACCGATGATGGAACCGAGCACCGCACCGACCAGCGCCATCGGCGGCAGAACACCGCGCAGGAAAGCCTTCAGCAGGTCACCGCGCGACATCGTGTCAAGTTCGGCCTCAGTCAGTGCTGGCGCCATGTCCGGTTTGAGCCAGGCAATGAAGAGGATGTAGAGCACGTACAGAGCGGCCAGCAGCAGACCGGGCATCAACGCCGCGGCGAACAGCGTGCCGACAGACTCGCCCATCAGATCGGACAGCAGAATCAGCACCAGACTGGGCGGGATGATCTGCCCCAGCGTGCCCGAAGCGCAGATCGCGCCGCTGGCCAGCCCGTGGTCGTAACCGCGCTTGAGCAGCGTCGGCAGCGCGATCAGGCCCAGCGTCACGATAGTGGCGCCGACGATGCCGGTAGCCGCGCCCATCATCACGCCCACCAGCACGATGGCCATGCCCATGCCGCCGCGCAATCGACCGGCCAGATGGCCCATCACGTCAATCATGTCCTCGGCGATACGTGATTTCTCCAGCATCACGCCCATGAACACGAACAGCGGCACCGCCAGCAGCGTGTAGTTGGTGGCCGCCCCGTACAGACGCGAGGGCAGCAGGTTGAACAGCATCGGCCCGAAGCCGATCAGGCCGAAGACGATTCCGGACACCGCGATCGCGTACGCCACCCGCACGCCCAGCGTGAGCATGATGACGAAGCTGGCCAGCATCAGGATGGAAAGGATTTCATTGGTCGGCATTGCGCGCTCCCGTGCGATGACCCATCACGGCCGCGAAACTGCGCAGCGCCATGGCGATGCTCTGAATGCCGAGCAGGATGAAACCGGAGATGACGAAAGACTTGAGGATCCAGCGGTGCGTCAGCCCGCCGGGGTCAGGCGAGATCTCACCCATGTCGTAGGACTGGGTGACGAAGCGTACCGCCAGCCAGGCGAAATAGAAGGACATGGGGGCCATCAGCAGCGCAGCGCTGAGGAATTCCATCCAGTCCTTGGTTTTCTGGCTGAAGGTCTGATAGACGATGTCGACACGCACGTGGGCGTCGTGTTTCTGCGTGTAGGCGATACCCCACAGCGAAATCACCGCCAGCAGGTGCCATTCCAGCTCCTGCGCCCACACGGCGCCGAAACTCATGGTGTAGCGCAGCAGCACTTCAGTGGCGATCAACAGCACCAGCGCGAGGATCAGCCAGGAGGTGAGCCGACCGCTCCAGTCGATGAATGACTCGATCCGGTCAGCGGTTCGTTCGAGTTTTGTCATGGGAGGACTCTCTCGAGGTTCGGAAAGGCCACGGCGGCCGGCAGCACATGGATGCCGGCCGCCGTGGTCAGGGGAGCAACTCAGCGTACCGTGGTGGCGAAGGTGGTCTCGCTGATCTGGTTCCACTTGTCGTGCTTCTCCTTGAAGGCGAAGAACGAGTCATGAACCTTCTTGACCATCGGGTCCTTGGCCGCGGCGTCATTCAGGATGCTGCGACTGGATTCACGCAGAGCCTTGATGACGTCTTCCGGCAGGCGCGAAACCTTGACGCCGAAGTTGTCGACCAGGTCGGCCAGCGCCGGACCGTTCTGCGCCTCGATCCACAGCATGCCTTCCTGGTTGGTGGCATCCGCTGCGGCCTGCACGATGGCCTTCAGGTCGTCCGGCAGGCTCGCATACGCCTTCGCGTTGATGACGATCTCGGAGGTCGTTGCGGGCTCATGCCAGCCGGTCGTGTAGTAGTACTTGGCGGCGTTCTGCAGGCCCAGACGCTTGTCGAGGAAGGGGCCAACCCACTCGGCCGCGTCGATCACGCCACGCTCCAGCGCCGGGAAGATTTCGCCGCCCGGCAGCAGCTTCACGTCTACGCCCAGCGCGGCATACATGCGACCAGCCAGACCCGGGATGCGCATCTTCAGGCCCTTGAAGTCGGCCGCACTCTCGACCGGCTTCTTGAACCAGCCGGTCATCTGCACGCCGGTACAACCGGCCGCCATCGGCACCACGTTGAAGGGCTTGTAGACCTCGCGCCACAGCTCCATGCCGCCGCCGTGATACAGCCAGGAATGATGGCCGACAAAGCTCATGCCGAACGGCACGGTGGCAAAGTACTGCGCGGCAAAGGTCTTGCCGGCCCAGTAGTAGGAGACACCGTGGTTCATCTCGACGATGCCGGCCGAGCAGGCGTCAAAGCCCTCGAAGGCCGGCACCAGCTCGCCCGCGGCATACACCTTGATCTTGATGCGGCCGCCGGACATCGCCTCGACGCGCTTCGCGAATGCCTCGGCACTGCCCGGGCCGGACTGGTAATACGGCGTACCGGCCGGCCAGGTGGTGGTCATCTTCCAGTTGAAAGTCTTCTGCGCACTCGCGATGGCCGGGAAACCGGCCGCAGCGGCGGCACCGCTGGCGAGAAGGGTACTTTTAAGCATGCCACGTCGATTCATATCACTCTCCATTACCGAAAAGGAAAATTCGGGATCGACCGCCCGCGTCCGGAACATCCAACCGGATGAAGCCTTGCAGACTTCACGACCGCCCCGCTCCGACCACTGCAAACTCCGTACCAGCTTTCCGGGGATCTGCAAAAAACCCGCCCGACATGACCCTGCCGGCGCGCACCCCTTCCGCCCAATTTCCGGACTGACACGTCAGATGTGGATGGACAGCTCCCTCACCCGGAACAGCCTGCCCACCTCAAACTGCCATGTCAGTACAGCAATTGCCATGCAAGTTTAGGATTCGCAGCGCCCGAGTCAAGCACATTGTTGTGCCCTGCCGGCACCGAAAATGGTGGCTGCAGGAATGCGTCCTTCACAGGCAAATGCGCCAGCGGACTCGAACGGGAAGAGTGGAATCGTCTGAAGGAAAGCAAAGAGTCTTTGCGGATCAATGCACTATATGTGTGCATAAGGCGCGTGGAATGCACCACAACGGGGTGTGATCACAAAGCGGAAGGGCCGTATTTGAGTGACGATAGCCGTCGCACACTGTCGGGCGCAGGCGGAAAATCGATCAGAAGACGGTCAAACTGCCATATCAGAAATTCACAGCAAGGCCCGCATGGTGCGATAGGTGTACTGCTCAACGTAGTCGACCAGGCGGTCCGAAGCCTCGCGCGCAAGCTTTTCGTTCTTGCGACCGATGGCGTCGGCGATGTCGGCGTGCAGACGTGCCACCTGCGCCAGATCACCCACCTGGCGGAAGTACAGGTACCAGAAACGGCGCGTCTGGGCCTGCAGGGGACGCATGGCCGCCGCCGCGTAGTCGTTGCGGGCGGTTTCGGCGACCAGCGCATTGAACTCGGCATCGGCGGGCAGGAAGATGGCCTCATCATCCTGCTCGGCGGCCTCGAAGAAGCGCCCCGCCAGTTCGGAAAACTGCTTGCAGATCGCCGGCTCGGCCAGACGCGCCGAGCGCCCGACGAGAATCCGCTCCAGCTCACGCCGGACCTCGATGAGCTTGAAGTGTTCGGCGATGTCGATTTCCGACACCACTGCGCCGGAGCGCGGCAACACCTTGATCGTGCGCTCGTAGGCCAGGCGCTGCAGCGCTTCGCGTACCGGGGTGCGACCGATACCAAGCTGGGCGCTGATGGACTTCTCGGAAATCCGGCTACCCGGCGGCAGCGCCAGCTTGACGATCATTTCCTCGATCTGGCGGTAGGCGTACTGCGCCTGAGTTTCGGAATCGCGCGCGGGTGGTGCAGCGCTTTCGTTGCGACTGGATCGGGACATGTGCGTAAGGGAGGCGCAGTCAGGACATGTGAATGAGAATCGCAAAATACGCGCCCGGGCGCGGGCGGTCAACGCGACGCCGGGCGCCGCCCGCCGACGCGCTCGAGCAAGCCCGCCACGGCGGCTTCACAGAGATCGAGCACATGCTCGAAGCCGTGCCGGCCACCATAGTAGGGGTCGGGCACGTCGCGGGTGTCGAGCTGCGGAGCGTAGTCCATGAACAGCCCCAGGCGGTCGCGCAGCTGTGCGGGACACAGGTCTTGCATCTGCTCCAGGTGCCCGCGATCCATCGCCAGCAACAGGTCGAAACGCTGGAAGTCCGCGGACTGCATGCGGCGCGCCCGCAGGGGTGCGAGGTCGTAGCCGCGCCGCATTGCGGCCTCGCATGTTCGCGGATCCGGCGCCTCGCCGACGTGATAGCCATGCGTGCCGGCGGAATCGAACTCGACCACCGCCGCCAGCCCCGCCTCGGCGAAGCGCTGCCGGGCCACCGCCTCGGCAGTGGGCGACCTGCAGATGTTGCCGGTGCATACGAACAGCACACGCAGCGCAGGCCGCCCACTCATGGCGCGCCGCCACCGTCGTGCACGTCGGCGCCGAAGGCCCGCTGACGCAGCCGGAACAGCTCGTCGCGCAAGGCCGCGGCCTGCTCGAACTCGAGGTTGCGGGCATGCTCCTGCATGGCCTTCTCGAGCTTCTTGATCTCGCGGGCCAGCGCCTTCTCGTCGAGCAGCGCGTAGTCGATGCGCGCGCTGTCGGCGACGCGACTGGCTTTCACATCGTCACCCTCGCCGGCATACACGCCGTCGATGATGTCCTTGATGCGCTTCGAGACGCTGCGCGGCGTCACGCCATTGGCCTCGTTGAAGGCGATCTGCTTGTTGCGGCGCCGTTCGGTCTCGTCCATCGCCGCCCGCATCGAGCGCGTGACGCGGTCGGCGTACAGGATGGCCGTGCCGTTCAGATGCCGCGCGGCGCGGCCGATGGTCTGGATGAGCGAACGCTCGGAGCGCAGGAAGCCTTCCTTGTCGGCATCCAGGATCGCCACCAGCGACACCTCGGGGATGTCCAGCCCCTCGCGCAGCAGGTTGATGCCGACCAGCACGTCGAACTCGCCCAGCCGCAGGTCGCGGATGATCTCGACGCGCTCGACGGTGTCGATGTCGGAATGCAGGTAGCGCACGCGGATACCGTTCTCGCGCAGGTACTCGGTCAGGTCCTCCGCCATGCGCTTGGTCAGCACGGTCACCAGAACGCGTTCCTGCACGGCCACGCGGCGCTTGATCTCGGTGAGCAGGTCGTCCACCTGGGTGGTGGCCGGACGCACCTCGATCAGCGGGTCGACCAGCCCGGTCGGCCGCACCACCTGCTCCACCACCTGCCCCTGATGCTGCGCCTCGTAGTCGGCCGGCGTGGCGGAGACGAACACGGTCTGCGGCATCAGGCGTTCGAACTCGTCGAACTTGAGCGGCCGGTTGTCCACCGCCGAAGGCAGGCGGAAGCCGTACTCGACCAGGTTCTCCTTGCGCGAGCGGTCGCCCTTGTACATGCCACCGATCTGCGGAATGGCCACATGCGACTCGTCGACGAACAGCAGCGCGTCCGCCGGCAGGTAGTCGATCAGGGTCGGCGGCGGATCGCCCGGGGCGCGCCCGGAGAGATGGCGGGAATAGTTCTCGATACCCTTGCAGAAGCCCATCTCGCCGAGCATCTCCAGGTCGAACAGCGTCCGCTGCTCGATGCGCTGCGCCTCCACCAGCTTGCCCGAGCGATGGAAGTACTCGCGGCGCTCCTTGAGCTCTTCCTTGATGCCATCGATGGCCTTCAGCACGGTGGCGCGCGGCGTCACGTAGTGACTGGACGGATACACGGTGAAGCGCGTGAGCTTGTGCTTGAGGTGGCCGGTGAGCGGGTCGAACAACGTCAGGTGCTCGACCTCGTCATCGAACATCTCGATGCGCACCGCCAGTTCGGCGTTCTCGGCCGGAAAGACGTCGATCACGTCGCCACGCACGCGGAAGGCACCGCGCTGGAAATCCACGTCGTTGCGGGTGTACTGCATCGCCACCAGCCGCGCGATGAGGTCGCGGTGCGCGATGCGCTCGCCCTCGCGCAGGTGCAGCACCATGGCATGGTAGTCGGACGGGTCACCGATACCGTAGATGCACGACACGGTCGCCACGATCACCACGTCACGGCGCTCGAGCAGGCTCTTGGTGGCCGACAGGCGCATCTGCTCGATGTGCTTGTTGATCGACGAGTCCTTCTCTATGAACAGGTCGCGCGAAGGCACGTAGGCCTCGGGCTGGTAATAGTCGTAGTAGCTGACGAAGTACTCGACCGCGTTCTCCGGCAGGAACTCGCGGAATTCCGCGTACAACTGCGCCGCCAGCGTCTTGTTCGGTGCCAGCACCAATGCCGGCCGGCCGGTACGCGCGATCACGTTGGCCATGGTGT
>JAJLLM010000053.1:0-12506 GCA_033837965.1 Pseudazoarcus pumilus | reverse complement strand
GCCGTCGGTGGCGGCTGATTCCGCCGCAGCAATTTTTCCAGGGTTTTATCCAGAATGAACGACTCCCTCGTCATCGCCGGCAAGTCCTACGGCTCGCGCCTGCTCGTCGGTACCGGCAAGTACAAGGACTTCGCCGAGACGCGTGAAGCCATCGACGCCAGCGGCTCCGAGATCGTCACCGTCGCGATCCGCCGTACCAACATCGGCCAGAACCCGGACGAGCCCAACCTGCTCGACGCGCTGCCGCCGGAGCACTTCACCATCCTGCCGAACACGGCCGGCTGCTACACCGCTGATGACGCGGTGCGCACGCTGCGCCTGGCGCGCGAGCTGCTCGATGGTCACCCGCTGTGCAAGCTGGAAGTGCTGGGCGATCCGCAGACGCTGTTCCCGAACATGCCCGAGACGCTGAAGGCGGCCGAGGTGCTGGTGAAGGACGGCTTCGACGTGATGGTGTAT
Organism: Pseudazoarcus pumilus; assembly: GCA_033837965.1. Classification (GTDB taxonomy): domain Bacteria; phylum Pseudomonadota; class Gammaproteobacteria; order Burkholderiales; family Rhodocyclaceae; genus Pseudazoarcus; species Pseudazoarcus pumilus_A. The sequence goes on along the minus strand of JAJLLM010000053.1, from coordinate 12,047 downwards.
TGCTCGGATGACCCGATCCAGGCACGCATGCTCGAAGACATCGGCTGCGCGGCGATCATGCCGCTGGCCTCGCTGATCGGATCGGGCATGGGCATCCTCAACCCGTGGAACCTGCGTCTGATCATCGACCAGAGCAAGGTGCCGGTCATCGTCGATGCCGGCGTCGGCACTGCGTCGGACGCCGCCATTGCGATGGAACTGGGCTGCGACGGCGTGCTGATGAACACCGCCATTGCGCTGGCGCAGAAGCCGGTGGTGATGGCGCGCGCGATGGGTCTGGCGATCGAGGCCGGCCGCATGGCCTATCTGGCCGGCCGCATGCCGCGCAAGCTGTATTCGGCTGACCCGAGTTCGCCGACCGCCGGCCTGATCGGCTCCTGAGCCGCTCGCCGCAAGTGACACCGTGACGGGCCCGTGTGGGCCCGTTTCTGCATTCAACGCCCGGATTTTCCGATGAACGATTCATCCGACCGCAAGCCGCTGCCAGAAGACCCCGAGGCGCGCTTTTCCAGCCGCAGCATCCGCAGCTTCGTGCTGCGTCAGGGCCGCATGACGGTGGCGCAGCAGCGCGCGCTGGACGACATGCTGCCGAAGATCGGCCTGCCCTACCGCATCGCTCCGACCGACCTGGACGCGGTGTTCGGGCGCGATGCGCCCAAGGTGGTGGAGATCGGCTTCGGCATGGGTGAGACCACCGCGCGCATCGCGGCGGCAGACCCGGCTACCGATTTTCTGGCGATGGAAGTGCACGGCCCCGGCGTCGGCAACCTGTGCAAGCTGGTGGCCGAGCAGGGGCTCGACAACCTGCGCATCTGCCAGCACGATGCAGTGGAGGTGCTGCGCGACATGATCCAGCCCGGCACGCTGGCCGGCGTGCATGTGTATTTCCCCGATCCGTGGCACAAGAAGCGCCACCACAAGCGGCGCATCATCCAGCCCGAGTTCGTGGCGCTGATTGCCTCGCGGCTCAGGCCCGGCGGCTATCTGCATTGCGCCACCGACTGGCAGGAGTACGCAGAATGGATGCTGGAGGTGTTGTCGGGCGAGCCGCTGCTCGCCAACACGGCAGAGGGTTTTGCCGAGCGTCCGGCGTGGCGGCCGGTGACGAAATTCGAGAACCGTGGCCTCAAGCTTGGTCACGGCGTGTGGGATCTGCTGTTCCGGCGACGCTGACGCCGGAGCCTGGAGGCATCTGAGGTGATCAAGGCCGTCTTCCGCTTCATCGGTGGAGTGTTCCGCTTCATCTTCCGCTGCGTCGATTTCCTGCGCCGCGCGCTGCTCAATCTGGTGCTGATCGGCGTGCTCGCAGCGCTGGCCTTCGCCTGGTGGAAGCCCGCGCCGGGTATCGACGAGGGGTCGGTGCTGGTGCTGCGTCCGTCCGGCATGCTGGTGGAGCAGACCAGTGCGAGTTCGCCGCTGGATCTGATTCGCCCCGACAGCGGCGCCGTAGCCGAGACCGCCCTGCGCGATCTGCTGGACGCCGTGCGTGCCGCGCGCGAGGACGAGCGCATTGCCGCGCTGGTGATCGAGACCGACGATCTGGCCGGTGGCGGCATTGCCCGGCTGGCCGAGCTGCGCGCCGAGATCGCCGCTTTCCGCGACGCCGGCAAGCCGGTGCTGGCACGCGGCGAGCGCTTCACCGAAGGCCAGTACTACCTCGCCAGCGTGGCCGACGAAGTGCATCTTTCGCCGGACGGCTTCCTGTTGCTGCGCGGGCTGGCGAGCTATGCCAATTACTTCGGCAGCGCGCTCGAAAAGCTCGGCGTGAAGGTGCATGTGTTCCGCGTAGGCGAGTACAAGTCCTTCGCCGAGCCGTTCACGCGCGAAGACATGTCGCCCGAGAGCCGCGAGAACACCCGTGACCTGCTCACCGGCCTGTGGGGCGCGCTGCGCGAGGACATCGCCGCCAGCCGCAAGCTCGGCCCGGCTGCCATTGATGCCTGGGTGCGTTATTTCGTCGATGCGCTGGAGGCGGCCGACGGCAGTCCCGCCAGGGCCGCGCTGGATGCAGGGCTGGTGGACCGCCTGAGCACCGCCGACGAATGGCGTGCCACGCTGTCCGAACGCTTCGGCCTCGTCGAGCGCCGTTTCGGCGGCGGCAAGGCGGTCAGCGTCGGGCGCTACCTCGCTGCGCAGCCCGAGCGTGAGACGTCGGGCCGTGTCGCCGTGCTGGTGGCGCGCGGCGCCATCATGGACGGCAACGGCACGCCCGGCACCGTGGGCGGCGACAGCTTCGCGCGCCTGATCCGCGAGGTGCGCGACGATCCGGCCGTGAGCGCGCTGGTGGTGCGCATCGACAGCCCCGGCGGCAGCGCCTGGGCGTCCGAACAGATCCGCCGTGAGCTGGAACTGACGCGTCGCTCCGGCAAGCCGGTGATTGCCTCCATGAGCGCCACCGCTGCCTCGGGCGGGTACTGGATTGCCACCGGCTCGGACGAGATTCACGCCCACCCGCTCACACTGACCGGCTCCATCGGCATCTTCGCCCTGTTCCCGGACCTGTCCGGCCCGCTCGACCGCCTTGGTGTGAGCGTGGACGGGGTGGCCACCGGCCCCTTTGCCGGTGTACCGGACCCGCGCCGCCCGTTGTCTCCGGAAGCCGTTGAGGTCATGCAGCGCTCGCTGGACTTCGGCTATCGCCGTTTCCTGCAGACCGTGGCCGACGCGCGTGGCATGAGCGTGGAGGACGTTGACCGCGTCGCGCGCGGCCGCGTGTGGACCGGCGAGGCTGCGCACAAACTCGGCTTGGTCGATGCGCTGGGCGGTCTGCATGGCGCGATTGCTGCCGCGGCAGATCGCGTCGGTCTGGAAGAGTACGAGGTGGTGTGGCCGGAGCCCGCCGCCTCGCCGCGCGAGCGTCTGATGCGCAGCCTCGGCGAGTTTGTCTCGACGGACAGCAGTCCGGCTCCGCAAGGCGCCTTCGGCATGCTGTTCGCGTCACTGCAGCGCGAGGCGGCAGCCCTGCTGACGTGGAACGATCCGCGCCACCTCTACGTGCATTGCCTGTGCGAGGCGCCGTAGGGGGGCATTGCCGGTGGTGTGAAGCAATCTCTCCCCTTGCGGGCTTGCTTCGTCGCCAAGCTCCTCGTAATGACGGCCTCAGGCCGGATGAGTGCAGCGCATCAGATGCGCGCCCGCGGCGCTGATCTGACCTACAGGAACAGTTCCAGCAACTCGTTGAGAAAGCGCTGACCGCGCAGGGTCGGGCGCAGCACGGCCTCGTCCGCGTCGAGCAGGCCGGCGGCGCGGGCCTGGGCCAGTTGCGGAGCGATTGCCGACAGCGGCAGGCTGGTGCGTTGTTCAAAGCTCGCGCTCGGCACGCCCTCGGTCAGGCGCAGCGCGTTCATCATGAATTCGAAGGGCAGTTCCGCGCGCGCGACGCTACGTGATTCCTGCACGAAAGCGCCATTCGCCGCTGCTTCCAGATAACGCTGCGGGTGCTTGTGGCGCATCTCGCGCACGATGCCGGCCGGAGTGCTGAGCTTGCCGTGGGCGCCGGCGCCGATACCCAGATAATCAGCGAAGGTCCAGTAGGCAAGGTTGTGACGGCTGCGTGCGTCCGGCCGCGCGAAGGCCGAGGTCTCGTAGTGCTCGAAGCCGGCCACGGCGAGTCGTGCCTCAATGGCCTCCTGCATGTCGGCGGCGCTGTCGTCGTCGGGCAGCGCGGGCGGATGCTGGAAGAACGGCGTGTTGGGCTCCAGCGTGAGGTGGTAGCACGACAGGTGTTCGGTGCCGAAGGACAGCGCGGTTTCCAGATCAGCCAGCGCGCCGGTGAGGTCCTGCCCCGGCAGGGCGTACATCAGGTCGAGGTTCACCCGCTCGAAGTGCTGCAGCGCGATGGCGATGGCGCGGCGCGCCTCGCTGCTGTCGTGGATGCGTCCGAGCGCGCGCAACTGTGCGTCGTCGAAGCTCTGGATGCCGATCGAAAGCCGGTTGGCGCCGGCCGCGCGAAAGCCGCGGAAGCGCTCGGCCTCAAAAGTGCCGGGGTTGGCCTCCAGCGTGATCTCGGCGTCCGCTGCCAGCGCCAGATGGCGGGCGATGGCGTCGATGACGCGGGCCAGGCTGTGCGGTGCCATCAGGCTGGGCGTGCCGCCGCCGAAGAACACGGTGCCCACGCTGCGGCCAGCCACGCCCGGCGCGGCGGCAGCCAGGTCGGTGATCAGCGCGTCGATGTAGCGCCGCTCCAGCTCGGCCGCGTCTTGGCCGTCGCGCACGGCGTGCGAGTTGAAATCGCAGTACGGACACTTCTTCACGCACCACGGGTAGTGCACGTAAAGCGACAGTGGTGGCGGCGCAGCGGGTGTGGGGGTGTCTGCAGCGGGGCGGCGGGCGGGCTGCACCGCGAGGCGATGCACGGGATGGCTCACGTGCCGTAACGCTCCAGGCGCTGGAGCAGGTGACGCATGGCGGCGCCGCGATGGCTCAGGGTGTTCTTGAGTTGCGGATCAAGCTCGGCGGCGGTCTGTTCCAGCTCCGGCACCCAGAACAGCGGGTCGTAGCCGAAGCCGGCCTCGCCGCGCGGCGCGTCGAGGATCACGCCGTGCCATTCGCCGTCGGCGATCAGCGGCTGCGGATCGTCGGCGTGACGTACCAGCACGATGGCGGAATAGAAATGTGCGCGCCGGTCATCGACACCGGAGAGCCGTTCGAGCAGCAGGGCATTGTTGCGTGCGTCTGATTTCGGCTCACCGGCAAAGCGCGCAGAGAGCACGCCCGGCGCGCCGCCGAGCGCACTCACGCACAGGCCTGAGTCGTCCGCGATGGCCGGCAGGCCGGCCTGCGCGGAGGCGTGGCGGGCCTTGGCCAGGGCGTTCTCGACGAAGGTGCCGAAGGGCTCCTCGGCCTCGGGGATGCCGAGCGCTCCCTGCGCCACGACCTCGATGCCCAGCGGTGCCAGCAGCGCGTCGAGTTCGGCGGCCTTCTTGGCATTGTTGCTGGCCAGTACCAGGCGCTGGAACATGGCTTACTCCTGTGCGAGGGCGATCTTCTGCGCTTCGACCAGTCGGGCGATGCCCTGTTCGGCCAGTGCCAGCAGGGCGTCGAGTTCGGCGCGCGAGAACGGCTCCCCTTCGGCCGTGCCCTGCACCTCGATCATGCCGCCCGAACCGGTCATCACCACGTTCATGTCGGTGTCGCAGGAGGAATCCTCGACGTAGTCCAGATCGAGTACCGGCTGTCCATTGACGATGCCGACCGACACGGCCGCGACCATGTCGCGCAGCGGGCTCTTCTCGAGCAGGCCGGCGGCGACCAGGCCGTTGAGCGCGTCGCACACCGCCACGCAGGCGCCGGTCACGGAGGCCGTGCGGGTGCCGCCGTCGGCTTGCAGCACGTCGCAGTCGATGATGATCTGACGCTCGCCCAGTGCGGCTAGATCCACCACCGCGCGCAGGCTGCGGCCGATCAGGCGCTGGATTTCCTGTGTGCGGCCGCTCTGTTTGCCGCGCGCGGCCTCGCGCCCGCTGCGGGTGTGGGTGGAGCGCGGCAGCATGCCGTATTCGGCGGTGAGCCAGCCCTGCCCCTTGCCGCGCAGGAAGCCGGGTACGGATTCCTCCACGCTGGCGGTGCACAGTACGCGGGTATCGCCGAACTCGACGAGCACCGAGCCCTCGGCATGGCGTGTGAAATGGCGGGTGATGCGCACCGGACGGAGCTGGTCCGGGCGTCGCTGATCGTGTCTCATGGGATTCCTTACTTGAACTTGCGGATCGTCGAATTGATTTCGGTGATCGCGCGTTCGATGTCTTCGTCGCTGAATTCGGCGTCGCCACTGGCGAGCGTACTGGTGTCGAAACTGTCCATGTGGGTGGTGAAGTGGTCCGGCGCCAGCATCTCGGTCTCGACCGCGGCCGCGGCGCTGGCGCCGCCTCCGTGCCAGCGCATGGCGACGATGGACAGATTGTCGCAGACCGGGCCGGCGATCTTCTCGGCGCGGTCGAGCAGATCCGGCACGCGCTGCATGATGTCGCCGTCGGACAGGACGCCCGTCATGCCGGCCTCGCCGACCGGGCCCCACACGCCGTCCGAGCACAGTGCCACGACGTCTTCTTCCCACAGCGTGATGCGCGGTGAAAGATCGATCTGGGGCGGGTGATCACCGCCCAGGCAACTGTAGATGCGGTTGCGCTCGGGGTGGCGGTCGGCCTCCTCGGGGCGGATCAGGCCCTGGTCCAGCAGCATCTGCACGCGCGAATGATCGCGCGTCTGAGCGACTACCTCGCCATGGCGCAGCACATACAGCCGTGAATCGCCGGCATGTGCCCACCAGGCCGAACTCTGCTGCACGATGCAGGCCACGATGGTGGTGCGCGGCGCCTCCGGCAGGTACTTGTCGAAGGCGTAGTCGAGGATGGCGTTGTGCGCGTCATCGAGTGCGTTGCGCAGGAAGCGCGTGGGGTCTTCCAGCCCCGGGCGGGCCTCGCGCTGGAACGCGCCGACGATGATTTCGGTGGCGATCTGCGCCGCGATCTCGCCGTGCAGGTGCCCGCCCATGCCGTCTGCGACCAGCATCAGCAGTGCATCGCGCGAGTAGGAATAGGCGATGCGGTCCTGGTTGGTCTTGCGCTTGCCGATGCGGCTGTCCTGAAAGATCGTGAACTTCACTGCCGCTTCCTCAACCGCGTCCGATGAAGGTCTTCAGCCGGGTGCCGGCGTCGGCGAACAGGCCGGCCGGCAGGGCGTCGCCCTCGGCACGCCGCATCACGGATTTCTGCAGCGAATAGGCACTTTGCGGGCGCTTGAGTGGATCGAGCTGAAGACACCAGTCAATGGTTTCCAGCAGTTCCTGGGAGTAGCCCGCCGGGCGGCGCTCGGCCAGCGGCATCATGGTCTCGATGCGCAGGCGCTCGTCGGCGCGCGGTGGTGCGCTGCCGATGATGCAGGCGTACATGCTGGCGCCGACACTGTAGAGATCGGTCCACGGCCCGAACTTGCTGCGGTCGCCGTACTGTTCGGGCGATGCGAAGCCCGGCGTGTACATCGGCTTGAGCATGGGCTGGTCGGCGGCCAGGGTCTGGCGCGCGGCGCCGAAATCGAGCAGCACCGGGGTGCCGTTGGTGCGCAGGTAGATGTTCGAAGGCTTGATGTCGAGGTGCAGCATCTTGTGCGAATGCACTTCGCGCAGGCCGTTGAGCGTGCGGCTGAACACCGCGCGGATGAAGCGTTCCGGGACCTTGCCCCGGTGTTTCTGGATATACTCGTTGAGGGTACGGCCCTTTTCGAATTCCATCACCATGTACACCGTGCCGTTGGTGCGGAAGAAATTCAGCACGCGGACCACGTTCGGATGCATCAGCTTGGCGAGGGAGCGACCTTCCTCGAAGAAGCATTTCATGCCGTAGCGAAACGCCGCCTGATACTGCGAGGCGATGTGCGGCGTGGTCTCGCCGGGCTGGCGCAGCGCCAGCGAGTTGGGCAGATACTCCTTGATGGCCACCGGCGTGCCGGCCTCATCGCGCGCCAGGTAGACAATCGAGAAGCCGCCATGCGAGAGCTGCTTCTCGATGCGGTACTGATCAATCTCGAATCCGGCAGGAAGGGCGGCGTTGGCCAGGACGGACATGTTCGGGTGAGACTCGCGACGTCAATGAGAGGCCCGCTGCGGGCGGCGTTGAAGGAGTGTAATGGATGGGACGGACTTTCCGGAGAAATGACCGATGATTTGTAGCATGACGGGCTTTGCCGTCCAGCAATGCGAAGTCGGCCGCGCCAGCCTGCATCTGGAGCTGCGCAGCGTGAATTCGCGTTTTCTCGATCTGGTGTTCCGCATCGGTGATGACCTTCGTGTGTTCGAGCCGGTGCTGCGCGAAGCCCTGTCGGCCAGACTGGTGCGCGGCAAGCTCGAGTGTCGCTTCAGTCTGCAGGTGGATGGCGGCGGTGTCCCGCATCTGGCAGTCAATTCCGCACTGCTTGAACAACTTCGTCACGCCGAGGCCGCGGTGCGGGCTCGCATGCCGGAGGCCGGTGTTCTCTCGGTCGCCGAAGTCCTGCGCTGGCCGGGCATGCTTGCCGAGGACCGCATCGAAGCGGAGAGCCTGCGTCCGCAGGTCGCGCAGCTGGTGGCCGCCGCGCTGGACGACTTCGTTGCCAGTCGTGCGCGCGAAGGCGAGAAGCTCGCCGGCATGATCCGCGAACGCGTCGCGGCCATGCGCGGTCTGGTCGCGCGGGCCCAGCCACGCATTCCGGACGTCGTCGCCGAGTATCAGGCGCGCCTGACTGCCCGGCTGCGTGAGGCAGCCGCCGCGCTGGATGAAGACCGTATACGCCAGGAAGTGGCGGTGTTCGCGCAGCGTGTGGATGTCGATGAAGAACTCAACCGGCTGGTCGCCCACCTCGGCGAGGTCGAGCGCATCCTCGACACCGGCGGCCAGGCCGGCAAGCGGCTGGACTTCCTGATGCAGGAACTCAACCGCGAGGCCAACACGCTGGCCTCCAAGTCGGCGGCCGGCGACATCAGCAGCATCGCCATGGAAATGAAGGTGCTGATCGAGCAGATGCGCGAGCAAGTGCAGAATATCGAATGAGGAGTGGCCGATGCCGGGAACCCTGATCATCATCACCGCGCCGTCGGGCGCCGGAAAGACCACGCTGGTTCATGGTCTGCTGGGGCGCGATCCGCGCATCAAGCTGTCGGTGTCCTACACCACGCGCGCGCCGCGCGACGGGGAGGTGGACGGGCAGCATTACCACTTCGTCGATATCCCGACTTTCCGCAACATGCGCGATGGCGCGGAGTTCCTGGAATGGGCAGAGGTGCATGGCAATTACTACGGCACCTCGAAGGCCTGGATCCGTCAGCAGATCGAGTCTGGTGACGACATCCTGCTGGAGATAGACTGGCAGGGCGCGCAGCAGGTGCGCAAGGCCTTTCCCGAGGCGGTCGGCGTGTTCGTGTTGCCGCCCTCGTTCGAGGTGCTGGAGCAGCGTCTGCGCGGTCGCGGCACCGACCCCGATGACGTGATTGCCCGGCGTTTGCTGGGCGCTCGCGGCGAGATGCGCCATGTGGGCGAGTTCGACTACGTTATACTCAATGACGTACTCGAGGACGCCATCGGCGACCTCGTGGCCATCGTCCGCGCCTCGCGGCTGCGTTATGCGCGGCAGCGTGCGCGGCATTCGCTTTACCTTGAATTTCTTGAGCAGGATTGATCATGGCCCGCATTACCGTTGAAGATTGTCTGAAGCAGATTCCGAACCGTTTCCAGCTCACGCTGGCAGCCACTTACCGCGCGCGCCAGCTCACGGTCGGTGCCAGCCCGATGATCGAGGCGGAGAAGTTCGGCAAGGAGAAGCCGACGGTCATCGCCTTGCGCGAGATCGCGGACGGCAAGGTCGGCCTTGAGGTGCTCAACCGCGGCCAGGCCTGATCCGTCGAGGAGGGCATTTGAACAGAGGGCATGCAGGCGTAAGCGTCAGACGACACTTCCGGAGCATCCAGCCGGAGGTGTCGGCATGCCCTGAGCGGATCGGGCGGGGGTAGTGTCATGGCGATCGCGACCGACGTCATCCCGACACCCAAGGAGCCCTTCAGCCCGCCCAAATCCAGCGTGCTGTCGCTGGATTTCGGCCGCCTCAAGGCCAAGCTCGAAACCTATCTCAAGTCCGAGGACATCGGGCTCATCGAAGCGGCCTACCATTTCTCGGCCGATGCCCACCAGGGCCAGTTCCGCAGCAGTGGTGACCCCTACATCTCGCACCCGGTGGCGGTGGCCGACATCATCGCCGACTGGCGGCTGGATGCGCAGGCGCTGATCGCCGCACTCCTCCATGACGTCATGGAGGACACCCACATCTCCAAGCAGGAGATCGCCGGGCGCTTCGGCAAGGTCTCGGCCGAGCTGGTCGATGGCCTGTCCAAGCTCGACAAGGTCGAGTTTCGCTCGCGCAAGGAGGCGCAGGCCGAGAATTTCCGCAAGATGCTGCTGGCCATGGCCAACGATCTGCGGGTGATCCTGATCAAGCTGGCCGACCGTCTGCACAACATGCGCACGCTCGACCACGTGCGCCCGGACAAACGCCGCCGCATCGCCACCGAAACGCTCGACATCTATGCCCCCATCGCCAACCGGCTGGGGCTCAACACGCTGTACCGCGAGTTGCAGGAGCTGTCCTTCGAGCACAAGTACCCGATGCGCTTCCGCGTGCTCGACCGTGCCGTCAAGGCCGCGCGCGGCAACCGGCGCGAAGTGGTCGGCAAGGTGCTCAAGGCGCTGGAAGAGCGGTTGCCGCAGTGGGGTATCGCGGCCGAGATTTTCGGGCGCGAGAAGAACCTGTTCTCGATCTACCGCAAGATGGTCGAGAAGAACCTGTCCTTCTCGCAGGTGCTGGACATCTACGGCTTCCGTGTCATCGTGCCGGACGTGCAGACCTGCTACGTCGCCATCGGCGCGCTGCATTCCCTCTACAAGCCGGTGCCGGGTAAGTTCAAGGACTACATCGCGATCCCCAAGGCCAACGGCTACCAGTCGCTGCACACCACGCTGATCGGCCCCTTCGGCACGCCCATCGAGATCCAGGTGCGCACCGCCGAGATGCACCACATCGCGGATGCCGGCGTGGCCAGCCACTGGCTCTACAAGGACGACGAGAAGACCCTCACCGAGCTGGAGCAGCGCACGCACAACTGGCTGCAGTCGCTGCTCGAGCTGCAGCACACCTCGGCCGAGGCCACCGAGTTCCTCGAACACGTCAAGATCGACCTGTTCCCCGGCGAGGTCTACGTGTTCACGCCGCAGGGCAAGATCCTGTCCATGCCGCGCGGCTCCACCCCGGTGGATTTCGCCTACGCCGTGCACACCGACATCGGCAACCGCTGCGTGGCCTGCCGCATCAACACCGATCTGATGCCGCTGCGCACCGAGCTGCACAACGGCGATCAGGTCGAGATCATCACCGCCGCGCATGCCAACCCCAATCCGGCTTGGCTGTCGTATGTGCGTACCGGCAAGGCGCGCGCGCAGATCCGCCATTTCCTGAAGAACGCCCACAACGAGGAGTCGGTCGCGCTGGGCGAGCGGCTGCTCAATCAGGCGCTGCGTCCGCACGGTCTGGCACTGGGGCAGATCAGCACCTTCGCGTGGGACCGCTTCCTCAAGGATCGCGGGGTCAAGAGCAAGAAAGAGGTGTATTCCGAGATCGGTCTGGGCAAGCGCCTGCCGGTCATCGTCGCGCGCCGTCTGGTGCAGGCGCAGGAGCAGGAGTCCGGCCGCCCCGACGTCATCAAGCCCAAGTCCATCTCGCCCATCCAGATCAGCGGGGCGGAAGGCATTGCGGTGCAGTTCGGCACCTGCTGTCAGCCGATTCCGGGCGACCCCATCATCGGCGTCATCCGCAAGGGCAAGGGCCTCGAAGTGCACCGCCACGACTGCACGGCGGTGGCCAAGGTGCGCGGCGACCGCGGGCGCTGGGTGGACGTGGAGTGGGAGCCGGCGCACGAGCGTGCCTTTGATGTCACGCTCAAGGTCATCACGCGTGAAGGACGCGGCGTGCTGGCACGGGTCGCCAGCGCCATTTCGGAAGCCGACTGCAACATCCAGAACGTCACCATGGACAACGAGCAGGGCGTGTACATCGCGCTCAACCTCACCATCCAGGTGCGCGACCGCATGCACCTGGCCACCGTGATGCGCGGCGTGCGCCGCGTACCCGAAGTCATGCGCATCGGCCGCATCCGCAGCGACGGCAGCTTCGGCCGCAGCATGTAGTATTTTTTTACACACGACCTACTAGGGGTAGTGTGTAACCGCGCTTGACCTCCTCCGTTTCACCACCCAGAATCCAGTCCAGCTTCACGGTTGTCCGGCTTCACGGCCGGGCATGAAAAGGGAATCCGGTTCAAGGCCGGAACTGCCCCCGCAACTGTAACCGGCGAGTCTGCCGCCACCCTCAAGCCACTGGGCCCTGCACCGTGCGTGCATCCCGGGAAGGCCGGCGACAGGCGATGACCCGGAAGTCAGGAGACCTGCCGTGCTGCGAATTTCCTTCAACGCAATCGGGGCGGGGTGCCCCCTGGCGAGGACATGGTCTCCACCATCTCACTTGTCTTTCCG
>JAJLLM010000052.1:0-4594 GCA_033837965.1 Pseudazoarcus pumilus | reverse complement strand
CATTCCGCCGTGCTCGAGGCCTTCATGTGCGAGGGGGGCGCCGCCGTCCCGCCGATGAGCATGTTCCCGCAAGGAGCGGCCGAGGCCGAAGGGGAGGCCGAGGCGGGCCGGGTCGGCCTAGGGCGCTCGGTGTTCGATCTGCTGCACGAGCAGTCACGTCGCCTGCAGGAAATGGGTGACGAGTTGGCGCGCGCGCGCGGCGCATTGTCCGAGCGCAAGCTCATCGAGCGCGCCAAGGGCCTGCTGATGGAGCATCGCGGGCTGACCGAGGATCAGGCCTACCGCATGCTGCGCCAGACCGCCATGGATCAGGGCAAGCGGCTGGTGGAAGTGGCCGAGGCGGTGATCGGTTTCTCGGGCTTCCTCGGCAGCGAGGCCCCGCCGCGACGCGGCTGACGCGCACGCCGCCGGTGCATGAGGCGGCATGCGTGCCCGCTGAGGGTGCGCGGGATCGTCAGGAACGGGATCTTTTCCTTTGAAATCAATGCGCCACGTTCTGGCACGCATGATGCATGGGGAATGTCGACCGGGCGTGTGTCGTCCGGTCGAGCGGCGGCCCTCTTGGCCGTCCCGATGCGGAACAGCCGATGCTTCCACTGACTCCCGCCCAACGTGTGCATGCCGTGTGCGCCTTTGTCGTGCCCATCGTGCTGGTCCTGATGGCGGCATGGAGCCTGCCGCAGGCGTCGTCCCGACAGGTGGAGGCCTGCGCAGACGTCGCCGCTTTCGCCAATGACACGCCGCAGGCACGGCAGGCCTGTGTCGAGGCCCTGTCCGACAGCGGGCGCACCACCACCCTGCGCTGAATCTCCTGCTTGTTTCCCCCGCCAGAAGGCCGCACCGCTCCCGTGCGGCCTTCTGCATTTTGCACTGCACCAGTGCGGTATTTCCTCATTTCGCTACGAAGTGATTCGCCGTCTGATCGGGCTGAGTCGCTGTGAACTAGCGACCATGGCCAGTTCTGTGAGGTGCTTCAGGATATCTGGCATACAAACTGCTAGATATCGACTGACGCGAGGTCAATGACGATTTCGCAATGCAGCATCAACAGGACAACGGCGTCCATCCCCCCGTCGGCCCGCGTGTGCCGACCGGGGATGGACGCCGTTTTTTCATTCCGGCAGGAGGTCGCAGATGAACGCCCCCGTCACAGTGCTCGACAACTCCGTGGGGAACGAGCCGGTCGTCGTGATCGGCGCCGGCCCGGCGGGCGCGCGCGCCGTGCAGGAGTTGCTGCGCTGGCGGCCCGATGCGGCCGTGGTGTGGTACGGCGACGAGACCTGGCTGCCGTACAACCGCATCAAGCTGTCGTCGCTGCTGGCGGGCGAGGTCTCGTGGGAGTCCCTGATCGAGGGCAGTGGCGGCGTTGCGCAACTGCCGCCCAATGTGGAGTGCCGCTTCGGCGTGCGCGTGGCCGCCATCGATCGCGAGGCGCGCACGCTGAGTGACAGTACCGGCACGGTGCAGGCGTACTCTGCGGTGGTGCTGGCGACCGGCTCGGCTCCGCATGTGCCGGCGATTCCGGGCATCGAGCTGTCGGGCGTGTTTACCTTCCGTGATCTGGCCGACGCCCAGCGTCTGCAGGCGCGCATCGTGCGTTCGCGCGTGACGGTGGTGATCGGCGGCGGCCTGCTGGGTCTGGAAGCCGCCCGTGCGGTGCGCCGTTTCAACACCGAGGTGTGGGTGATCGAGCAGGAGGATCGCCTGATGCCGCGCCAGCTTGATGTCGGCGCGGCCGAAGTGCTGTCGGACGAGTTGCGTACGCTGGGGTTGAAGATCCGCGTCAGCGACGGCGTGCGCGCGATTTTCGGCAATGACCGGGTGGCCGGCGTGCGTCTGCGCGACGGCAGCGAGATAGCCTGTGACACGGTGATCGTCGCCACCGGCATCCGCCCGCGCGTGGAGCTGGCGGTGGCCGCCGGTCTGCCGGTGGGCTCCGGCGTGCGGGTGGATGACCGCCAGCGCACGGCCGATCCGCACATCTTTGCGGTGGGCGAATGCGCCGAGCACCGTGGTCGCGTGTATGGCCTGGTCTCGCCGGGGCTGGAGCAGGCGGCAGTGGCCGCCGGCATCATCGGCGGCGTGCCGGCCGTGTATGAAGGCTCGGTGTCGGCTACCAACCTCAAGGTCATGGGCTGCAAGGTGTTCAGCATCGGCGAGGTCGATCCAGTCAGCACCGCTTCGCTCACGCAGTCGGTGGTGTATCGCGAGAACGGCGTGTATCGCCGTCTCAGCCTGCGTCAGGGGCGGCTGGTGGGTGCCATCGGCGTGGGGGAGTGGCCGGAGCGCTCGCGTGTGCAGGAAGCCGTGCGCAGTGCGCGGCTGGTATGGCCGTGGCAGCGCCGCCGTTTTGCGCTGGAAGGGCGTGTGTGGGCCGACGACGCCGGCGACGACGTTGCGCTGTGGCCGGCCAGCGCCACCATCTGCAACTGCACGGGCGTGACCAAGGGCCGGCTCGAAGCGGCCTGTCGCAGCGGCTGTACCAGCGTCGCTGCGCTTACCGGTGAGACCGGTGCGGGCAGTGTGTGCGGTTCCTGCAAGCCCTTGCTGTCGCAACTGCTGGGCGGCGCCGCGCTGCCGGCGGTGCGTGCCGCCAAGGCGCTGGCGGTGTTCACGCTGCTGGCCCTGCTGGGGGCGCTGTTCTACGCGCTGGCCGGCATTCCGTTTCCCGATTCGGTCGATCCCGATTTCCGCTGGGATCTGATCTGGCGCGACAAGGACATCAAGGAGATCAGCGGCTACACGGTGCTCGGTGTGATGGCGGTGCTGGCCGTCATCACCCTGCGCAAGCGTGTCGATCGCGTGCGTGTCGGCAGCTTCGACATCTGGAGACTGCTGCATGTCGCCATCGGCGTGCTGCTCATCGCCGGGCTGCTGTTCCACACCGGCGGGCGGCTGGGCTACAGCCTGGACCTGGTGTTGAGCCTGTCGGTCGTGGCAGCGCTGATGTCGGGTGTGGTCATTGCCGCGGTGCTGGCGCGTCAGCATGCGCTGAAGCCGGGGCTGGTGCGGCGCGCCCAACGCATGGCGACGCTGGCCCACATCTTCAGCCTGTGGGTCATGCCGGCGCTGCTCGGCTTCCACATCTTCAAGTTCTACTACTTCTGAGCGGCCGCCATGGGAGCATCGAAACGCAATTTCCGGATGTGGCTGCTGTGGGGTATCGGCACGCTGGTGCTGGCGGGCGTGGTGTTCGCGGCGGTGGCCAGCATCGCCAGTGGTCGGGTCGATCCGCTCAGCCTGAAGCTGCGTGCACTGATCCTGCCGGGCGAGACCACGCACGGCCACCACCAGATCGAGCTGGCCTGCGATTCCTGTCACACCAACGGCTTTGCCGACCGTGATGCGGTGCAGGCCTCATGCGAGGGCTGTCACGCGGCCGGACTCAAGGCAGGACAGGATTCCCACCCGCGCAAGAAGTTCACCGATCCGGCCAACTTCGACCGCCTGCAGGCCATCGACGCGACCTACTGCGTGAGCTGCCACGTGGAGCACAAGCCGGATATCGCTCATGCCGGCGGCCTTACCGTGCCCACGGACTTCTGTGTGCTGTGTCACGCCGACATCGCCGAGACCCGTCCCAGCCACGCCGGCATGGCCTTCCAGACCTGTACCAACAGCGGTTGCCACAGCTACCACGACAACCTCTCGCTGAAAGAGAACTTCCTGCTCGACCACGCCGAAGGCGGCTTCCTGAAGGACGAGCCGCGGGTGCGCGAGCGTCGCCTGCTGCAGGTGCTGGAAGAGTCTGAGAGCTACCCCTGGGACGACTACCCGATCCAGCCGCTGGCCGCCGAAGACGCCGACCACGACGCCGCGCTGGCCGATCCGCATGCCGAGGCTGCGTGGCTGGCCTCCAAGCACGCCGAAGCCGGTGTCAACTGCAGCGCCTGTCACCAGGTGGGCAGCAAGCGCGAACCGGAGTGGGTGGCCAAGCCCGACCACAAACCCTGTGCCACCTGCCACGCGCTGGAGGTCGACACCTTCCAGGCCGGCCTGCACGGCATGCGCCTGACGACCGAGCTGGGGCCGATGACGCCGGCCGATGCGCGCCTGCCGATGAAGGGCGATGCGGCGCACTTCGAGCTGGGCTGCACCAGCTGCCACGGCGCGCACGACTTCGACACCCGCCGCGCCGCCGCCGAGGCCTGCATGAGCTGCCACAACGACGAGCACACCCTGGCCTACCGCGACAGCCCCCACCACGCGCTGTGGCAGGCCGAGCTGGCCGGCACCGCGCCGGCCGGCAGCGGCGTGTCGTGTGCCAGCTGTCACATGCCGCGCATCGAGCACATCGGTGACGACTTCTCGCGTCGCACGCTGGTGCAGCACAACCAGAACGCCACGTTGTTCCCGGCCAGCAAGATGGCCCGCAGCGTGTGCCTGAACTGCCACGGCCTCGGCTTTGCGCTCGACGCACTGGCCGACCGTCAGCTTGCCCAGCGCAACTTCAGCGGACGCCCCTCGACCGCCGTCGACAGCATCCGCATGGCCGTCGAGCGGGATCGCCAGATCCGCGAACAGCGTGCCGCCCAGAGTGCAACACCCCCACCGCAGTAGCCAACCTTCACAGGAGAGCCACCATGAAAGCCAT
>JAJLLM010000051.1:0-3249 GCA_033837965.1 Pseudazoarcus pumilus | reverse complement strand
TCCGAGCGTCGTCTGTGGATCTTCGACCTCGCGCAGCGCGAATTGTTGCTGGCCGACTATGTCGCGCACGGCAACAAGTCAGGCGACAACCACGCCACGGCGTTCTCCAACATGGTGGGTAGCCACCAGTCCAGCCTCGGTTTGTTTCGCGCGGCCGAGACCTATCACGGCAAGCACGGCTATTCCTTGCGCATGGACGGCCTGGAGCCGGGGGTGAATGACCGGGCGCGCGAGCGCGCCATCGTCATCCACGGCGCGGACTACGTCGATCCGGCGTGGATTGCGAAGCAGGGGCGCATCGGCCGCAGCCAGGGCTGCCCCGCCGTGCGGCAGGAAATCGCCCGTACGGTGGTCGATACGCTCAAGGGCGGGCAGTTCGTGTTTTCCTATTACCCGGACCAGGACTGGCTGCAGTCCTCGGCCTACCTCAATTGCGATCCGTCGCGTGTTGCCGCGCTGCTCGGCAAGGGCCGCGAGGGCTGAACACCGCCGCGGCCGTGGGCGTCACGGTCGGGTCCTGCGCAGGGCTTCCAGCAGTTTGCGACCGGCACGGCCGTCCGCCTCCAGCCCCAGTTCGGGCTGGATCGCCTGGATCACGCGGCGCGTGTTGGTGCCGATCATGCCGTCCACTGCGCCGATGTCATGCCCGCGCGCGATCAGCAATTCCTGCACTTCACGGCGCTCCGCGCGCGAAAGGCCGGGGTCATCGGTCGGCCACGGCGTTGCGAACGGTGCGCCGCCGCGGATGCGATCCGACAGGTGCGCGATGGCCAGCGCGTAGCTCTCCGCCGCGTTGTAGGAAAAGATTGCGTCGAAGTTGCGCGTGACGATGAAGGTCGGGCCGTCCGGCCCTGCCGGCAGCAGCAGCGCGGCGGAGGTATTGCCGCCAGGGAGCGGCGAGCCGTCCACCTTGCGCACGCCGCGCTTCGCCCATTCGCTCATCGGCTGCTTGCTGCGGCGGCCTGCGGTGGAAGCGTCGAAGCCGGTCGGCAGCGTGACTTCGAAGCCCCAGGGCTCGCCGCTGAGCCAGTTGGAGCGGGCGAGGTAGTTGGCGGTCGAGGCCAGTGCGTCGGCGGCGTTGCCCATCAGGTCGCGCCGCCCGTCACCGTCAAAATCCACCGCGATGCGGTTGAAGGTCGAGGGCATGAACTGGGTGTGGCCGAAGGCGCCGGCCCACGAGCCGTTGAAGGCTTCGGGTTCGATGTGGCCGTCTTCCAGAATCTTCAGGGCGTGGAACAGTTCGCCGCGGAAATAGCTCTGGCGCCGTCCGATGCACGACAGCGTGGCCAGCGAGCGCACCACCGGGCGCTTGCCAAAACTGCCGCCATAGTTGCTCTCGACGCCCCACACCGCCACCACCACGTTGCGATCCACGCCGTAGTCGCGTTCGATGAGGTCCAGCTCCTCGCGCCAGCGCTCCAGCATGGCGCGGCCGTCGCGCACGCGTTCCTCGTCCACCAGACCGGCCATGTAGTCCCAGATCGGGGTCGTGAACTCGGGTTGGCGGTCGAGCAGGGCGATGACGTCCATGTCAGGCTCGAGCGTGCCGGTGTGACGGTCGAAGGTCGCGGCCTGCACGCCGCGTTTGGCCGATTCGGCACGCAGTTCGGTGAGGCAGGTGCGGAAGTCGTCGTCGGCATGGGCGGCCGGCAGGGCAATGAACAGGGCGGTGGCGATCAGGCTGGGGCGGAGCATTGCGGGGCGTTCCGGGGTCGGCTGCAGGAGCTCCGATGGTACGTCAATCGGGCGTTCCGGCGCCCGGCACGAATTGCGTTAAAGTTTGTCCGACGCGCGACTGACAAGGCTTCGGACAAACAGCATGAAGAACGGAACGGGTACGGCTCGCTGGCTATTCTGGGTGGCGTTCAGCGTGATCGCAGCGCTGATCGTGCTGGTCATGATCCAGATCGACCGCCAGTGGCAGCGCATGGGCGAGATGACGCGCGTGATGCAGGAGCAGGCCGAGGATATCCGCCGTACCCGCGGCCTGCTGCGCGACCTCGAGCAGAGCCTGCGAACTGGGGAGTTGCGAGAGGTGCCGGCCGCGCGGGCCGCCGGCGCTGCGGAGTTCGACGCCTTTGCGCGCGCACGCCGCGCCGCGGCCGACCCGGCTTACGCGCCCGGCGACTGGCTGATGCTGGCCTTCGGCTCGGGCCTCAAGACCATCACGCCGCTGGTATCGAGCGACGCCTACGCTTCGGAAGTGCAGAACTATGTGCAGGAGTCGCTGCTCGCGCGTGATCCCGACACGCTCGAATGGCAGGGTCTGATCGCGCGCGACTGGTCCATTTCGGAAGACGGCCTGACCATCACCTTCCGCCTGCGGCGCGACGTCAGCTTCTCCGACGGGCAGCCGCTGACGGCGCGCGACGTGGCCTTCAGCTTCGAGTTCATCATGAACGAGGCGATTGCCGCGCCGCGTGCCCGTGCCTATTTCTCGAAGATCCAGCGCGTGACGGCGCTGGATGAGCACACCGTCGAGTTCGTCTTCGCCGAGCCCTACTTCCAGAGCCTGCAACTGGCCGGCGGCATGGCCATCATGCCGGAGCACTTCTACCGGCGCTTCCTCGACGATCCGCGCCGTTTCAACGAAAGCCGTGGCCTGCTGCTGGGCTCCGGGCCGTATCGTCTGGCCGATCCGGAGAACTGGACGCCCGACCAGGGGCGCGTCGAGCTGGAACGCAATCCGCGCTACTGGGGGCCGGTCGATGCGTCCTTCGACCGCATCGTGTGGCGCGTGATCGAGAACGACAGCGCGCGCCTGACCACCTTCCGCAATCAGGACATCGACGTCTATGCCGCGCGTCCGCGCGAGTACCAGCAACTGCTCGACGACAAGGACCTGCGCGCGCGCAGCCACCACTACGAGTACATGAGTCCGACCGCGGGCTACAGCTACATCGCCTGGAACCAGGCGCGTGCCGGCAAGCCGACGCGCTTTGCCGACCCGCGCGTGCGCATGGCGATGACTTATCTCACCGATGTCGAGCGTGTCATCCAGGACGTCTACCTGGGCTATGCCGAGCGCGCGGTCAGCCCCTTCAGCCCGCGCTCGAAGCAGCATGACGCCGCGCTCACACCCATCCCGCACGACGTGGCGCGCGCGAAGGCGCTGCTGGCCGAGGCCGGCTTCGCCGACCGCAACGGCGACGGGGTGCTGGAGAGCGAAGATGGCCAGCCCTTCGAGTTCGAGCTGACCTTCTTCCAGGACAGCGAGGACACGCGCCGCATGGTGCTCTTCCTGCGCGA
>JAJLLM010000050.1:0-10422 GCA_033837965.1 Pseudazoarcus pumilus | reverse complement strand
GCGCGATTACGATTCTAGCTTACTTTGCCACAGGCGCGCAGTTGCGATCAATTCGGTGTTGTTGGCGTGCAGCAGTCCTGTGTCGTTTTGAATACGCAATTCGCCGTCCACCCAGACATGCGAAACATGTTCCCGACCCGCAGCGTAGACAAGGTGTGAGGCGGGGTCATAACACGGCAAGGTCTCGGCGTTGCCCAGCCGAACGGCACATATGTCCGCCTGTTTGCCGGCTTCCAGTGAACCGATGCGGTCGCCCAGCCCAAGCGCATTGGCGCCATTGAGCGTGGCCATCCGCAGGGCAGTGTGCGCCGGAACACTGGTGGCGTCGCCCGTCGAGACTTTTGCCAGCAATGCGGCCTGACGCATTTCGGCAAACATGTCGAGACGATTGTTGCTCGCCGCACCGTCGGTGCCGAGCGCGACGGTAATGCCGGCATTGAGCATTTCGACTACAGGAGAAATGCCGCTGGCCAGTTTCATGTTGGAGGAAGGGCAGTGCACGGTGGCGCAGCCGTGGCGTGCGAGTATTTCGATGTCGCTGCGATCCATATGTACCGCGTGCACGCCGAGGAAATTGCTGCCGGGCAGTCCGAGTCCCGCGAGTCGGGTGAGGGGGCGCATTCCGTGCAGCCTGATGGAGTCCTCCACTTCCTGCTTCGTTTCGTGGATGTGGATATGCAGGCCGCAGTCGAGTTCGGCGGCGAGGCTGGCTGCACGCGTGAGGGTTTCGTCCGAGGCGGTGTAGGGGGCGTGGGGTGCGATATTGAAGTGGAGGCGCGGGTGCCGTTGCCAGTGGTCGCGCGCCGCCAGTCCCTTGCGGAAGTACTCGTCGGCATTCGCAGCGTAAGGCGTGGGGAAGTCGATGACGGTGACGCCGATCACGGCGCGCATGCCTGCGCGATCAAACGCTTCGGCGGCAGCGTCGGGGTGAAAGTACATGTCGTTGCAGGTGGTGATGCCGCCGGCCAGCATTTCCGCCGCGGCCAGCAGCGTGCCGTCGCGTACGAAGTTCGCGCTCACGTGTTTGCCTTCCGCCGGCCAGATGGCTTCCTGCAGCCAGCGCATCAGGGGGAGGTCGTCAGCGATGCCTCGCAGCAGTGACATGGCCGCGTGAGTGTGCGCATTCACCAGCCCCGGAATCAGCACATGCTCCGGCAGGTCGAGTAATTGCCGCGCGTTGAAGCGCACGCGCGCCTCGCTCTGCGGGACGATGGCGCGGATGCGTCCGCCTGACACGACCACCGACTGATGGTGCAGTACGGAGTCCGCAGCATCCATCGGGATCACCCAGCGGGCATTGATGATCAGGTCGGCGGGTTCGAGCGGCATGGGCTCTCCGTGTCGGGTGTTGTGACGAGGTGGGCGCAATCATACCTGCCGTGTTCCGGGCAGGTGCGCGCGTGGCTTCGGAGGGTGGGGTGGCGTGGTAACATGGCGCGTTATCCTGAACCGCGGTGCATGCCGCCTGGAACCGAGCCGAGATGACCACGTTCGCCAAAGAAACCCTGCCGATCAGTCTCGAAGAGGAGATGCGTCACTCCTATCTCGATTACGCCATGAGCGTGATCGTGGGGCGTGCCTTGCCGGATGCGCGCGACGGCCTCAAGCCGGTGCATCGCCGGGTGCTTTTTGCCATGCATGAGTTGTCGAACGACTGGAACAAGCCGTACAAGAAATCGGCGCGTATCGTCGGGGACGTGATCGGCAAGTACCACCCGCACGGGGATTCGGCGGTGTACGACACCATCGTGCGCATGGCGCAGGATTTCTCGCTGCGCTACATGCTGGTCGATGGGCAGGGCAACTTCGGCTCGGTCGACGGCGATAACGCTGCGGCCATGCGATACACCGAAATCCGCATGGCGCGCATCGGCCATGAACTGCTCGCCGACATCGACAAGGAAACAGTCGATTTCGGGCCGAACTACGACGGTTCCGAACAGGAGCCGCTGATCCTGCCCTCGCGCATCCCGAACCTGCTGATCAATGGCTCGTCCGGCATCGCTGTGGGCATGGCGACCAACATCCCGCCGCACAACCTCACCGAGGTGGTTGACGCCTGCCTGCACCTGTTGGCCAACCCGGATGCTTCCATCGACGACCTGATCCAGATCGTGCAGGCGCCGGACTTCCCGACTGCGGCGCTGATCTACGGCCTGTCCGGCGTGCATGACGGCTACCGCACGGGTCGCGGCCGCGTCGTGATGCGTGCGCGCACTCATTTCGAAGACCTGGAGAAGGGCAATCGTCAGGCCATCATCGTCGACGAGCTGCCGTACCAGGTGAACAAGCGCACGCTGCTCGAGCGCATCGCCGAGCTGGTGAACGAGAAGAAGATCGAAGGCATCAGCGAGATCCGCGACGAATCCGACAAGTCCGGCATGCGCGTGGTGATCGAGCTCAAGCGCGGCGAGATGCCTGAAGTGGTGCTGAACAATCTGTTCAAGCAGACGCAGCTGCAGGACACCTTCGGCATGAACATGGTGGCGCTGGTGGACGGCAAGCCGCGCACGCTGAACCTGCACGACATGCTCGACTGCTTCCTGTCGCACCGCCGCGAGGTCGTCACGCGCCGCACCATCTTCGAACTGCGCAAGGCGCGCGAGCGCGGCCACACGCTGGAAGGTCTGGCCGTTGCCTTGTCGAACGTCGACGAGGTCATCGCGCTGATCAAGGCGGCGCCCACGCCGGCCGACGCCAAGCGTGAACTGCTGGCCCGCATCTGGCGCAGCCCGCTGGTCGAGGAAATGCTTGCCCGCGCTGCTGCCGACAGCTATCGCCCGGAGGGCCTCGCGCCGGAGTTCGGCCTGTCCGAGCAGGGCTACCGCCTGTCCGACACGCAGGCCCAGGCCATCCTGGAACTGCGCCTGCAGCGCCTGACCGGTCTGGAGCAGGACAAGATCGTCGGCGAGTACCGCGAAGTCATGGAGTTGATCGCCGACCTGCTCGACATCCTCGCGCGGCCCGAACGCATCTCGACCATCATCGGCGAGGAGCTCGCCGCGGTGAAGAACCAGTACGGTGACCCGCGCCGCTCCGAGATCGTGATGAGCACCTCGGACATCAGTATCGAGGATCTCATCGCGCCGGAAGACATGGTGGTGACGCTCTCGCACGGCGGCTACATCAAGCGTCAGCCGCTTGCCGACTACCGTTCGCAGCGCCGTGGCGGCCGTGGCAAACAGGCCACCGGCATGAAGGACGACGACTTCATCGACCGCCTGTTCGTCGCCAACACGCACGACTACATGCTGTGCTTCTCCAACCGTGGCCGGGTGTATTGGCTGAAGGTGTACGAGGTGCCGGAAGGCGCCCGCAATGCGCGCGGCAAGCCCATCGTGAACCTGTTCCCGCTGCTCGAGGGCGAAAAGATCACCGCGGTGCTGCCGGTACAGGCCTTCGACGACGATCACTTCGTGTTCATGGCCACCGCCCAGGGCACGGTCAAGAAGACCGCGCTCACTGCGTTCTCTAACCCGCGCAAGGCCGGCATCATCGCGGTCAGCCTCGACGACGGCGATCACCTGGTCGGTGTTGCCATCACGGACGGCGACTGCGACGTGATGCTGTTCTCGGATGCAGGCAAGGCGGTGCGTTTCGCGGAGAGCGATGTGCGCCCGATGGGGCGCGATACCCGCGGCGTGCGCGGCATGAACATCGACGACAACCAGCGCGTGATCGCCATGCTGGTGGCGCAGGATGAGTCCCTGTCTGTGCTCACCGCCACCGAGAACGGCTACGGCAAGCGCACGCCGGTGGCTGAATACACGCGCCATGGTCGCGGCACCAAGGGCATGATCGCGATCCAGACTTCCGAGCGTAACGGACGTCTGGTCGGCGCCTGCCTGGTCAAGACCACCGACGAGGTCATGCTGATCTCCAACGGCGGTGTGCTGATCCGCACCCGCGTGGCCGACATCCGCGAACTGGGTCGCGCCACGCAGGGCGTGACGCTGATCAATCTCGACGAAGGCACCTATCTGGCCGGCATCGAGCAGGTCATCGAGTCCGATCCGGAGGACGTGCTGGACGAGGGCGACGATGCAGCCGACGAGGCTGCGGAATGATGCTTGCGGAGTGACCGGCATGAGCCGCGTGTACAACTTCAGCGCCGGTCCTGCGGCGCTGCCGGAAGAAGTGTTGCGTCAGGCCGCTGACGAGATGCTCGATTGGCACGGCGCCGGCTGTGGCGTGATGGAGATGAGCCATCGCGGCAAGCATTTCACTGCCATTGCCGAGCGTGCCGAGGCCGATCTGCGCAGCCTGCTCGATATTCCCGCCAACTACCGGGTGCTCTTCCTGCAGGGCGGCGGTACGCAGCAGTTCTCGCAGATACCCATGAATCTGCTGGGCGAAGGCTCGGCGGATTACATCGTCACCGGGACCTGGTCGCAGAAGGCGCTGGACGCCGCGCAGGCCATCGCTCCCTTCGTCGGTGGTGCCGTGCGCCTTGCGGGCTCGACCGCAATGGCGGGCTTCAAGCGCGTGCCGCGTGGCGATGAGCTTGCGCTGGACGAGGCTGCGAACTACCTGCACCTGTGCACGAACGAAACCATTCACGGCGTTGAGTACCTCGATGCCACGCAGCTTCCCGACTCGCGCGTGCCGCTGGTGGCCGACATGTCTTCGCACATCCTGTCGCGGCCGGTCGATGTCGGCCGCTTCGGCATGATCTATGCCGGCGCGCAGAAGAACATCGGCCCGTCGGGGCTGGTGGTGGCCGTCGTGCGTGACGACCTGCTCGGCCGTGCCTGGGCCGGCACGCCGGCGGTGATGCGCTACGGGACCGTGGCGGAGCATGATTCCATGCTCAACACACCGCCGACCTACGCCATCTACATGGCCGGGCTGGTGTTCCAGTGGTTGCAGCGGCAGGGCGGGCTGGCAGCGATGGAGGCCATCAATGTGGCCAAGGCGCGCCTTCTGTACGAATTCATCGACGCTTCCGGTCTCTACCGTAACGAGGTCGAGCCAGCCAGCCGCTCGCGCATGAACGTACCGTTCCTGCTGGCCGATACACGGCTGGAGGCTGACTTCCTCGCCGGCGCCGAGGCGGCCGGTCTGGCCCAGTTGAAAGGACACAAATCGGTCGGCGGCATGCGTGCGTCGATCTACAACGCCATGCCGCTCGCCGGGGTGGAGGCGCTCGTCGCCTACATGCGCGAGTTCGAGCGCACGCGGGGATGACCGGAGTTCCACATGAGTGAAGAACTGCAGCAGCTCAGAAACGACATCGACCGTCTCGACCGCGAGATCCTCGAGCGCTTGTCGCAGCGCGCCCGTCATGCCCAGCGCATCGGCGAGGTCAAGCAGGGCAACCTCTACCGCCCCGAGCGCGAGGCGCAGGTGCTGCGCCGCATCGCCGACGAAAATGACGGCCCGCTGCCCGACCCGGCCGTGCAGCGCATCTTCCGCGAGATCATGTCGGCCTGTCTGGCGCTGGAACAGCCGCTGCGCGTGGTCTATCTCGGCCCGGCCGGCACGTTCTCCGAGAGTGCCGCGCGCAAGCATTTCGGCTCGGCGCCGATGTTCCAGCCGCAGGCCAGCATCGAGGAATCCTTCCGCATGGTCGAGGCCGGCAACGCCGACTACTGCGTGGTGCCGGTCGAGAATTCCACCGAGGGTGTGGTCGGCGGCACGCTCGACCTGCTGCTGGCGAGCCGCCTGAAGGTGTGCGGTGAAGTCAGCCTGCGTATCCACCAGCACCTGATGAGTCAGGCCGGCGGGTTGGAGGCGGTGAGCAAGGTGTACTCGCACGCACAGTCGCTGGCGCAGTGCCACGAATGGCTCAACCGCAACCTGCCGCGCGCCGAGCGTGTGCCGGTCACCAGCAATGCCGAAGCTGCACGACTGGCGGCGGCGGAGCCGGGCGTGGCTGCCATTGCCGGTGAGGCCGCGGCCGAGTTGTACGGCCTGAACGTGCTGGGCGCCAACATCGAGGACGATCCGCGCAACACCACGCGCTTTCTGGTGCTCGGCCAGCACGACGCCGGCGCATCGGGGCGTGACAAGACCTCTCTGGTGTGCTCTGCCCCCAACCGCCCCGGTGCCGTGCATCAACTGCTCGAACCGCTGGCGCGCCACGGTGTGAGCATGACCAAGCTGCAGTCCCGCCCGTCGCGCAACGGCCTGTGGGAATACATGTTCTACATCGACATCGAGGGCCACCAGGCCGATGCCGCCGTGGCAACGGCGCTGGCCGAACTGGAGGCGCGGGCATCCTTCGTCAAGGTGCTCGGGTCCTACCCGGTGGCCGCGATCTGAGGGCTCGCATGAACGACCGTCTTACACATTCCGCCGTTGCCGAACGCGCGCCGGCGCACATCCGGGCGATTTCGCCGTATCAGCCAGGCAAGCCGATTTCCGAACTCGCACGCGAGATGGGGCTGGCCGAGGGCGACATCGTGAAGCTCGCCTCCAACGAGAATCCGCTGGGGATGAGCGGGGCCGCGCGCACGGCCGCTGCTGCGGCGCTGGAAGACCTGGCGCGCTATCCGGACGGCAACGGTTTCGAGCTCAAGGCCGCACTGTCGGCGAAGCTCGGCGTGGGGCTCGATCAGCTCGTGCTCGGAAACGGCTCCAACGACATTCTAGAACTCGCCGCACGCGCGCTGCTGTCGCCGGGCGCCTCGGCGGTCTATGCGCAGTACGCCTTTGCGGTCTATCCGCTGGCCACCAATGCCACCGGTGCGCGCGGCATCGAGGTCGCCGCGCGCGACTTCGGCCACGACCTCGACGCCATGGCGGCGGCGATCACGCCGGACACGCGCATCGTCTTCGTCGCCAACCCGAACAATCCGACCGGTACCTTTCTGCCCGGATCGGCCATCGAGGCCTTCCTGCGTCGCGTGCCGGCCGATGTGCTGGTGGTGCTGGACGAGGCCTACACCGAGTATCTCGACGCGCAGCAGCGCTACGACAGCATTGCGTGGATCGCACGCTTCCCCAACCTGCTGGTGTCGCGCACCTTCTCCAAGGCCTATGGGCTGGCTGGGCTGCGTGTCGGTTACGGTGTCGGTCATCCAGCGGTGGTCGATCTGCTAAACCGCGTGCGTCAGCCGTTCAACGTCTCCAGCGTCGCGCTGGCGGCGGCCACCGCGGCGCTCGGTGACGCGGATTTTCTCGCCCGCAGCGCGGAGCTCAATCGCGCCGGCATGCGTCAGTTTACGGACGCCTTCGCCGGCTTCGGGCTGGAATGGATTCCGTCGGCCGGCAATTTCGTTGCGGTGCGCGTGGGCGACGCGGCGGCGGTCAACCGTGCCTTGTTGCGCCAGGGCGTGATCGTGCGCCCGGTGGCGGGTTACGGGATGCCCGAGTGGCTGCGCATCTCCATCGGCCTGCCCGAAGAGAACGCCCGCTGCATCGAGGCGCTGCGTCTTGCGCTGGCCGAAGTGCGGAGTGCGAACTGATGCCGGCGATCAACAAGCTGGTCATCTGCGGCGTCGGCCTGATCGGCGGCTCTTTCGCGATGGCGCTGCGCAAGGCCGGCATGGTCAAGCGCGTGGTCGGCATCGGGCGTACGCGCGCGCCGCTGGAGCGCGGGGTGGAACTGGGTGTGATCGACGAGATCGCCTCAGAGTGGGCCGATGCGCTCGACGGGGCGGACTTCGTGCTGCTGGCCGCCCCGGTCGGGCAGATGGATGCCGTCATGAGTGCCATGGCGCCGCATCTGTCGGAGCACACGGTGGTGACCGATGCCGGCAGCACCAAGCGCGACGTCATGGAGGCGATCTACCGCAATCTGGGCGAGCGGCTCGGCAACGTGGTGCCTGCGCACCCCATCGCCGGGGCCGAGAAGAGCGGCGTCGAGGCAGCCTTCGATTCGCTGTACGAGGGCAAGAAGGTGGTCGTCACGCCGCTGCCCGAGAACGAGCCATCGGCCGTTTTGCGTGTGCGCGAGGTGTGGGAGGCTTGTGGCGCCGTCGTGCATGAAGTGCCGCCGCACGACCACGACCGCATCTTCGCGGCGGTGAGCCACCTGCCGCATTTGCTGGCCTTCGGTCTCGTGCACGATCTGGCCGAGCGCGCCAACGCCGAGCAACTGTTCCATTTCGCCGCCAGCGGTTTCCGTGATTTCACGCGCATCGCCGGCAGCAGCCCGGAGATGTGGCGCGACATCTGCATCGCCAACCGTCAGCCGCTGCTGGCGGAGCTGGACCAGTACCTGGCCGAGTTGGCCTATCTGCGCGCGCTGTTGCTGTCGGCTGACGGTGAGCGGCTGGAGCAGCACTTCGCTGCCGCGCGCGACGCCCGCAATGCCTGGGCGAACGGTCATCGCGCCGACCCGAATACCCCGGAGTGACGATGGAGTTTCTCGATCTTCCCCCGCTGCTCGGCGCACGCGGCACCGTGCGTTTGCCGGGCTCCAAGAGCATCTCCAACCGCTCGCTGCTGCTCGCCGCGCTGGCTGAGGGTGAAACGGTCATTCGCGACCTGCTTTCGTCCGACGACGTCGACCGCATGCTCGAAGCGCTGAGCGCGCTGGGCGTGCAGTGGACGCGGAGTGAAGATGGCAGCTACGTTGTGCAGGGGGTTGGCGGACCGTTCCCGGTGAAGTCCGGCGATCTCTTCCTGGGCAATGCCGGTACCGCCTTCCGCCCGCTGACCGCCGCGCTGGCGCTGTCGGGCGGTGAGTATCGCCTGTCCGGCGTGCCACGCATGCACGAGCGGCCCATCGGCGATCTGGTCGACGGCCTGCGGCAGATCGGTGCTGACATCGATTACCTCGGCAACGAGGGCTTTCCGCCGCTGGCGATCCATCCCGGTGCCATCCAGGCAGGCGGCGTGGTGCGCGTGCGCGGCGACGTCTCCAGCCAGTTCCTCACCGCGCTGCTGATGGCGCTGCCGGTGACCGGCAAGGAAACCACCATCGAGGTGGTTGGCGAGCTGATTTCCAAGCCCTACATCGAGATCACGCTGTCGCTGATGGCGCGCTTCGGCGTCGACGTTCGCCGTGAGGGTTGGCAGCGTTTCATCGTGCCCGGCAATGCTCGCTACGTCAGCCCCGGCACGCTGTACGTCGAGGGCGATGCCTCGGCGGCTTCCTACTTCCTCGCCGCCGGCGCCATCGGTGGCGGGCCGGTGCGGGTCGAGGGTGTCGGCGCAGACAGCATCCAGGGCGACGTGCGCTTCGCCGAGGCGCTGCAGCAGCTCGGTGCGCGCATCACCATGGGCGACAACTGGATTGAGGCCGCTGCGCCGGAGAATGGGCGGCTGCGCGCTTTCGACCTGGATCTCAACCACATTCCCGACGCGGCGATGACGCTGGCCGTGGCTGCGCTGTTCGCCGACGGGCCATGTCGGCTGCGCAATATCGCGAGCTGGCGCGTGAAGGAGACAGATCGTATCGCCGCGATGGCCATCGAACTGCGCAAGGTTGGCGCCACGGTCGAGGAGGGCGCCGACTATCTGTGCGTCGAGCCGCCGCAGAAGCTCCGGCCGGCCGCCATCGACACCTACGACGATCACCGCATGGCGATGTGCTTCTCGCTGGTGACGCTGGGCGACTGCAGGCAGCGCATCAATGACCCGAAGTGCGTGAACAAGACCTTCCCCGGCTACTTCGACGTGTTTGCCGAAGTCGTCGAGGCGGTGCCGGTGATCGCCATCGACGGGCCTTCAGCTTCCGGCAAGGGCACGGTTGCGGCACGGGTGGCCGCTGCCTTGGGATGGAACTATCTCGACAGCGGCTCGTTGTACCGGTTGGTGGCGCTGGCGGCGATCCGGTCGGGCATCGATTTCGAGAACGAGGCGGCGCTTGAGCCGATCGCCCGCAGTCTGCCGGCACGCTACGAGGGCGCGCGCATCCTGCTCGACGGCGACGATGTTACTGATCGCATCCGTGAGGAAGATTGTTCGATCGGCGCTTCGCGGGTGGCGGTGTTGCCGGCGGTGCGTTCGGCCTTGCTCGACCGCCAGCGCGATTTCCGTCATGCACCCGGTCTGGTGGCGGAAGGGCGGGATATCGGGTCGGTGGTGTTTCCCGAGGCTGCGAGCAAGTTCTTCCTCACCGCCTCGGCCGCAGCGAGGGCGCAGAGGCGCTATAAGCAGTTGATCGAAAAAGGTTCGGGGGCTATACTCCACGACCTCCAGAACGATCTTGAGGAGCGCGACCGCCGCGATGCGGCCCGAAGCGTGGCTCCGCTGAGACAGCTTCCCGATGCGGTGCTCGTCGATACGACCGATATGGGTATCGATGAGGCCGTTTCATTCGTGCTGGAAAACATGCGTGAGCCAACCGGTTCGCGCAAGGCTGACTGAGTACCGCCCGGTGTTCGGTCTTTTTGCAAACTGACAGGCGTCGCGGCCGTTTCCGCGATATTTGGAACCTCAACCCTTATGACTACTGCCACCCCCGTCTCCAGCTCCATGGAGAGTTTTGCCGATCTGTTCGAAGAAAGCCTTGCCCGCCAGGAAATGCGC
>JAJLLM010000049.1:0-17026 GCA_033837965.1 Pseudazoarcus pumilus | reverse complement strand
CAACGCCTTGCTCGATGATCACATCTCTCATGTGCGGTCGCAGATAACCGCTCTGCAAGCGCTTGAGAAACAACTCGTTTCACTGAGAGCGAGTTGCAACGATGACCGGGAAGTTGAGGCGTGTGGGGTTCTTGCTGGAATAAGCGAAGGAAACATGCACCAGCAGTAGGTGAAGCATCAACCAGATAATCCGATGAGATGCCGGTCTGTCTCACTCTCATGCAAAGGTAAGATCAACCATTTAATCCGCTTACCCATCTGATCCTGCGATGAAGATTCAATCCGTTCACATAAAGAACTTCCGCACGTTGAAAGACGTGACGATCACCTTCGACTCCGTTACGACCTTCATCGGGCCTAACGGCGCCGGCAAGTCAACTGTGCTTCGCGCGCTCGACTGGTTCTTTAACGGAAAGCCTGGTTCCCTGACAGATACGGACTGCTCCTTCGGGGCAACTGATGAAGACATCGAAGTACAGGTCACATTCGCTGACCTCACCGATACCGACCGAGATGCACTTGGAAAGTATGCGCCGGACGGAGTCGTTACGTTCACTGCGTGGAAACGCCGGTCACCAGACGGCTCTGAGATTCTCTCCGCAAATGCGAAGGGCTTCCCGGATTTCAACACAATCAAGGCAGCAGGCACTGCGACCCAGAAGAAGGATCTGTACGCCGATCTCCGGCGTAATCGCTCAGACCTGGATCTCCCGGTCGCCAACACCGGCGCAGCTGTAGATCAGGCGATGACGACATGGGAGGCAGCTCATACTGATCAACTCGTCGACGCTCCCGAGACGCTTCAGACCAATTTCTTCGGGTTCAACAGCGGCGGCAAGATGAGTGGCCTATTCGACTTCGTCTTGGTCACTGCCGATCTTCGGGCAAGCGAGGAGTCGACAGACGGGAAGTCGAGCATCATCGGTCGGATACTTGAACGTTCAGTCGATCGTGCTGCTGCTGATGTCGAGATTGCCATGATCGTCGAGGAGTCACGCGCGAAGCAGAAAAAAATTTACGAGGAAAAGTTCAAGACTGAGCTTGAGGCTGTTACTGCGCAGCTCAACCAAGTCGTCACGTCATACTCGCCTGGTCGGGCTGTCACGGTGTCCCCTGCAGAAGTAGAACTCAAGGCCCCTCGGACCACATTCGAGGTGGCAGTGCTCGATGGAACAACCGAGACTGCTGTGGAGCGGCAGGGACATGGCTTTCAGCGCACGCTTCTGATCTCGGCGCTCCAACTCTTGGCGCAGTCAGGTGCAGCTTCAGCAGAGGGTGTCATCTGCCTGGCGATCGAGGAACCAGAGCTCTTTCAGCACCCTATCCAAGCTCAGACGTTCGCGAAGGTACTCCGGTCACTCGCCGAGGACGCCGGCAAACGCATACAAGTGACCTATGCGACTCATAGCCCTTACTTCCTTGAAGCGCGGCATTTCGACCAGGTTAGACGGCTAACGAGGTCGTCTGAGCAGACTCCGGTGGTCACTGTACACCTCGCCACGGTTGATGAAGTGAAAGCCAAGCTGGATGGGGTATTGAGTGCCGGTACAGTGGATCGCCAACTCGACGGCATCGTGGTGAATCAGCTTGCCGTAGCCCTCTTCGCGAATCGCGCCTTCCTTGTGGAAGGCACAACAGAGTCGTCAGTGTTCTACGGCATCGGCGATAAGGCCGCTCTCGGCTCTCTTGAGGCCGCTGGCGTCTCAATTGTCCCTGTCGGAGGCAAGACATCCATCCCACTCGCACACGCGATCCTGACGTCGATCGGTATACCAGTCTATGCGCTCTTCGATGCGGATGGCGGATTTGAAGCGCGTGCGGTGGCGAATGGGAAGAAGCAAGAAAAGATCGATGCGGAGCGGGGAAGCCATGTAGCAGCGAATCGCGCTGTGCTGAAGTACTTTGGTCTAGCGGAAGAGGACTTTCCATCTGCCATCGTTACAGAAATGGTAGCGATCTTTGAAGATCAACTTGAGGCGTTCCTCTCGGCGAACTGGCCTGAATGGATCACGGCATGCAACAACGTCGAGGCTGTCGCAGGCATCAATCTCGCAAAGAATCAACTCGCGTACCGGACTGCCACGCTTGAAGCCGAGGGGGCAGTGCCCGAGATGCTGATGCAAATCCTGGCCAAGGTGGAAGGCAAGTAGTCCTGCAAGAAATCTTCTGCCTGCACTGCGGGAAGTGCATTCGAAGATTGACGAGGCCGGGGCAATAGGGAAGAGACCATGTATTCTCAGATCGACGTGTACACGGTAATTGTCCGCTTAGGGTCGGTTAGAGCCACCCACCAGGGCTGCAACACGCAACGAGCATAGGTCGGTCGTTAGCAGCATGCTGGCCACGTACTACGAATTCGACAGCCACTACTTTCCCGCAAAGCTGTTCAACTCGGTACAGCGTGTACCTAGTCAGGTCTCTACGTTTCGATGAACTCTCGCTGTGCACCGCAATCTTTGCAGGTAAGAGTGAGTGCGCCTTCTGAGATAGACGGCTCAACATCAGCCGAGCCGCAATCCTGGCAAGTAAGGGATTCCTCGCGCTGAGCTGGGGTGTGCTTGAAGTACCTTGGCGCGAGATCCTGGCTCCAGTATCTACCGGGAGCCTTCTTGAATCCCTCGTCTTCACTGGGGAACAGTACGCCGTGAAACACCAAGCTCATTGCGCTCCGGGGGAGCGTAGAGTTTCGACTGTATCTAATAACGTTCCAATGCTCAGCGAGGGCCCTGTCCGCCAAGCTCAGCATCCTGCCAGGGATAGTATTACCTGCGTGTTTTCTGCTATTCGCCATGCCACGGGCATAGAAGAGATGAGCGTCGTCTACAGCCTTCTTAGCGAAGTACAGGCACTCCGACACAGAGAAGTTGTGGAGGAGTTGGGTGACGATCTCCCGAGTCTTCTTATGTGCAACGAACTCAACCCGCAGCTCGCTGCCCCATAAGAGGATTGCTTGCATGACTTCCTCGCGTGCGATCGTGTACAGGCTGTCAACTGCAAAGTCTTCCCACGCAGGTTCGGGGTCCTCTCTGAACTCGCTGTATAGGACGTCGAACAGCAGACTGAGGTCTGCGCGAGATACTCCATCCAGAGACAGATTCGGCAGCCAGGCCACGCGGGACAGGTAGAACGACTTGTAGCCCGCTTCCTGGTCGAATGCACTGGCGTGGGAGTCGGGATCAATATTGATGACGCCGTTCCTGTACAACCTCTGCAGGATGTCGACCTCCATTTCTCGGGTCGGCGCGAGAGGGACCACGCGGTTCGGGTCATCCAAAGGCTGGATGTAGTCAAACTCCCCATCCGCTTGTGCTCTGATCAGGGCAAATAAAGCAAGTCGATCCCCCACAGAGGTACGGGGATACTCAACCGGCAAGATGTCGTCTGTGGAGTAGACCTGACGAATGGTGTCGCGAACAACCGCTGTGCAGTGCTGGCACGCGCACTCTCGTGCAGGCTGCGAGCCATATTGGGGCTTCGGGTAGATCCGATGGCCGCATTGGGCGCATTCGATTAGCGGCTCCGAGACGGCGGCGTTTTTCGAGAGAGGCTCCGCATACATGGGGATGCTGCAGTAAGGGCATGGCAGATCGGGACGCTCGAGCGCTGGAAACAAGGAAAAGAGCTTGTTTGTTTGAACGTTGAGGTCGTAGTCGGCGATGAGTACGTCGTTCTTCTCGCCGCTGCGATATCGGGCATACAGCTCCGTGAGCTGCTCTTTGGTCAGGTGTGCGAATTCGCGTGGAGCATCTGTCTTCATTGCGTGTTCCGACAAACTGTATCTGTGGCATTGCGATTGATACTAAGGCTATCCGAGTTGACCGCAAGCGACTCCTGCGCAGACATAATTGGTTGTTCGTAGCAAACAGCAGAACGCCATGGGCCGAGGAGACGGCGCACCGCTTCGTAGCATTCTGACTAAGATTGGAGGCGTAGCCCCTGCCTTCATACGGGTCAACGTGTGGGGCGCACAAAACAGTATACAAGTAGAGCACAAACGGTATGTATCCCTTTTTGCCTTCGCCAGAAGGCTGCGCTAACCCTATGATTAGAAAGGCCTGAAATGCCTCACTCACTCACTCATTCGCCGATCCGTATAAATCTGGTACACATACGACACCCGGGCGGCTATTGCGGCCTGGGCGGCACCGGCGTGCCCTGCCCGGCATCGCCCGCTTGACGGGCTAGAATTATCATTCTAGTCTGTCGTCATGAGCCATCCCGCCCCCGATCTCACGCAGGCCGCCAGCCCGACCCGGCGCAAGGTGCTCGATGCCGCGCTCGCGCTGTTCAGCGAACAGGGCTATTTCAACACCGCCATCCCGGACATCGTGACACGCTCCGGCGTGAGCACCGGTTCGATCTATCACCACTTCGGCGACAAGCAGGGCATTGCCCGCGCCCTCTATGCCGACCTGCTCGCGGGCATGGACGGCGCACTGGCGGCAATCTGCAGCCAGACCCCCGATGCCCGCGGACAGGCCCTGGCCGTGGTGGAATACCTCTTCGAACAGGCCGAGCATGCCCCCCTGGCCACCGCCTTCATGCTCTCCACCCGGCATCGCGAGTTCCTGCCGGACGAACCGCCGATCTGTTCCTCCCAGCCCTTCAACCGCATGCGGGACATCGTCGCCCGCGGCATTGCCCGGGGAGAGATGCGTGACGGCGACCCGGCGGTGCTGGCCGCCGCCCTCTTCGGCGGCCCCCTGCGCCTCGTCCAGCTGCGCCTGGACCGCATCCTCCCGCGGCCGCTGCCGACCTATCTCGTCGAGGCCTGGGAGGCCGCCTGGCTGGCGGTGTGCCGCGGCTGAGCTTTTTTGGGGCCACAATTAGAACGAATGTTCGTTTTATAGCTTACGGAGGACCTGATGGACGAATCGACTGAGACCTGGTGCAGCGTCTGCGTCTACCACCCGCCCAACCTGCCCCGGGAGGCCTATGCCCCGACCGACTGGCAGGAGCTGCAGTCGCGCCACTGCGCCTACGACTGCCGGCCGGGCAGCACCGAATGCCTGACCTGGCGCAAGACCAGCTGCTCGCTGGTCGACCTCGAGGCGCTCAAGGCAGACAACCGCGGCCAATGACACTGTGCCAAGACCCTCAACAACACCCGGAGGAATCCCCATGACACGCATCGCCCCCCTGCTCACGGCCCTGCTGCTGGGCCTAGCCCTGCTGCTGCCGGCCCATGCCGACACCCCCGCCAATGACGCCCGTGCCCTGGGCGACCTCGAACGCGGCCAGGGGGTCTTCCTGGTCGATATCGGCGACCCCAAGAAACTGGCCTTCTACCTGGAGGTCATCGAGGGCACCCACGCCAACCTGTTGCGCCAGGACGTGACGCCGGACTTCGTGCTGGTCTACATCGGGCCGAGCGTGAAATACCTCAGCCGTGCGCCCGACGAGGACAGCCTGTTCGAGTATCAGGATGCCCTCGAGCGTATTGCTGCGAGCATCGCCCGGCTGGAGGCACTGGGCGTGCGCCAGGAGGTCTGCGCCGTGGCCACCCGGGTCTTCGGTATCGATAACGACAACCTCCTGCCGGGGCTCAGCCTGGTCGGCGACGGCTTTGTCTCCCTGATCGGCTGGCAGGCCCAGGGCTATCACCTGGTACCCGTGTTCTGAGCCCCTCGCCCCCGCCGTGTATTGGCGCTAGGCTAGGCCATGGACGACGCAACCCGTACAGGAGACAGGGAATGAAGGCCATGGTCATGACCGCCACCGGCGGGCCCGAGGTGCTGCAGCCGGCCGAGCTGCCCGTGCCGGAGATCGTCGACCCGCACCAGGTCCGGGTGCGGCTGCGCGCCGCCGGCATCAACCCGATCGACACCAAGCTGCGTGAGCGCGGCGTGTTCTACCCAGACGCCCTGCCCGCCATCCTCGGTTGCGACGGGGCCGGCGAGGTGGAGGCGGTGGGCGATGCCGTCAGCCGTTTCCGTCCCGGCGACCGGGTATGGTTCTGCAATGGCGGGCTGGGCGGCACCCCCGGCAACTACGCCGAGTACACCGTGCTGGATGAGCACGTCGCACGGCCCATGCCCCAGACACTGGACTTCGCCGAGGCCGCCGCCGGGCCTCTGGTCCTGATCACTGCCTGGGAGGCACTGGTCGACCGGGCCGGCATCGAGCCGGGCGACCGCGTGCTGATCCATGCCGGTGCCGGCGGGGTGGGCCATGTGGCCATCCAGCTCGCCCGCCACTTCGGCGCACGCGTGGCCACCACGGTGGGCTCGGCCGAGGGCGCAGCCCTCGCCCGCGAGCTCGGTGCCGAGTTCGTCATCAACTATCACGAGACCGATTTCGTCCACGCCATGGACGAATGGAGCGAGGGCGACGGCGCCCATATCGTGCTCGACACCGTGGGTGGCGAGACCTTCCGCCGCAGCATCGAGGCCACGGCACACTACGGGGACCTGGTCACCCTGCTCGACCCCGGCAGCGGTGTGGACTGGCGCGAGGCACGCAACCGCAACCTGCGCATCGGCTTCGAACTCATGCTCACGCCCATGCTGCGCGATCTGCCGGCGGCCCGTGCCTGGCAGGGAGAGATCCTGGACCGCTGTGCCGCCCTCATCGACGCCGGCGACCTGCGCCTGCGGGTACAGGACCGCTACCCGCTCGCCGAGGCGGCCCAGGCCCACCGGCGGCTGGCGCAGGGCGGCATGCAGGGCAAGCTCGTGCTGCTGCCCTGAGCCCCACGGGGATACCGGCCCTTGGGCGGGCGTTGTATCGCCCCGTCACATTGGTGTAATGTGCGCGACTTCGCCTGGTCACCGGGAGCCCATGCCGCGCATGATGCCCGCCACCCACAAGCCGTCGCCGGACACCGTCATCGAGCTGCTCTGCCAACAGGGCTGCCAGTCGGTACGCCATGCCATCAGCCGCATCGAGCAGGGCGAGACCCCCTGCGGCACCGAGGGGCTGTCGCCCGCCGAGTGCCACGCCGTGCTGGCCGAACTGCGTGCCATCATGGCCGTCTACGACCACTAACCTCGCAAGACAGACATATGAAAAAGGCCGGCGTCCCCGCAACAGGGACGCCGGCCTTTTTGTTACTGCCCTCGTCGCCGCTCAGCGACGGGGACGGCGCGGACGGCTCGCCTCGACACGCACCGGTACCGGTACCGGGCGTGCCGCCTCTCCTCCCAGGGCCTGCTGAAGGGCCTGGGCCATCCACTCGATAAATCGCTTCATGTCGTTACCCCCCTGTCATGAACGGGTGAATCGCGTTGCGGGCGACCGGGTCGCCCGCCGCGGGATACTCGCTTCAAACCCTGCCTATGGTCAGTCAGACCACGGCCTCACGCTCGGGTTCGACCGCATCGTCACATCCGTTCCGGCGCCTCCTGCGCAGCAACGAACAGCCAATGGGGCCTGTAACCAGAAGCAGGAAACGGGCCAGGGTCGACAATACCCCACAGGCCGGCACACCCAGGGGCCTTGCAGGGGCTCCATGCACCTCAGGAACGACAGAGACGGTGGAAAAGCGTCAGGAATTGACAGCCCCCGGCCTGCACGGTCAGGAAACCGTCATGACAGCACCCGCAGCCGCGGGCTATGATCGTGACAGGGTTTCAACAACAACGAGTGATGTCATGCATTCAGCATTACGGGGGATCGTCGCCGCGGCGGCATTGGTATTCACGGCCAGCAGTGTGGCCCAGGAGGGCATGTCGCCCCTGCCGCCCAACAGCGGCGTGGCGCGCGCCGCCTTCACCAGCCAGGTCATCGACGGCGAGCCGGTGGACCAGGTGGTGGTGCTCACCAACAACGTCCGCGAGATCAACTATTTCACCGATCTGCGCGGCCTGGCAGGGCGTACGGTCACCCACCAGTGGGAACATGAGGGCCAGGTCGTGGGGCGTATCAGCTTCGGCATCGAGGAGCCGCGGCGCAAGGTGCACTCCACGCGGCAGCTCGACCCCACCGCGACGGGCCACTGGACGGTACTGGTGCTGGACGAGGAGACCGGCTGGCCGATCCACGCCAGCACCTTTCGCTATGACCCCGTGACCCCCTGAAGGGCGGATCAGCCTTCCAGATCACCCGCGGGCTCGGGAGACGGCGGGGCGACGCTGCCCTCGGGTGTCGTCGTCCCGGTCTCGTCAGACCCGGTGTCACCAGCACTGCTATCAGCCGGCGAAGCCACGGCAGGCGCCGACATCGCGAGCAGACGCTCGAACTCCTGCCGGGCGCGCTCGCGCACCTCACGTTCACGAGCCGCGCGGGCCGCCTGGTAGTCCGCGCTCGAGACATCCGGCTTGCTGGTCACAGGGGCGGGTGATTCGGCCGGAGGAGGAGCCGCAGCCGGTGGCGCGGCCGGCTGCGGCGGCACCGGCCGCGCGGCAGCAACCTGCGCCTCGGCCGGCGGCGCGGCCTCGGCAGCGGGACTCTCCTGCACCGCCTCAGACCCGGCCTCGTTCTCGAAGGGCCACCAGCCCTTGTACCAGGCGGCCGCCGCCACCGCACCGACCACCAGCAGACCGATGACCAGGCGCATCCGTCGACGCCCGCGTTGCTGCTTGCTCCACATGGCCACGATCGTGTCGTTGAAACGATCCTGCAGCTTGCGCTTGGCCGCCGTGCGCGGCTTGTTCACCTCCACCAGCTCGTCCCGCCGCAGATCGACCGTCTTCTTCTCGGCCGGTTTCTTTTCGGCAGCCTTCGCCGCCGGCCTGGCCGGTGCCTCCTTCGCCGGTCGCGCGGGCTCCTTGCTGGCGGCGACCTCGCGCGCCTGCTGCTCGGCGGCGTCGCGCTGCGCCTCGGCCTGGCTGACCTGTTTGCGCATGGAATTGACCTGCGCCGTCATGCGCATGACCGAGTGCTCGGCATTGCGCTTGGCCTGCTCGGCGGCCTCCAGCTCCACCGCCATCTTTGCCAGTTCGTTCTCGGCCTCCTGCTGGGCCAGCTCGGCGGCATCGGCCCGTACAATGAGGCCATCGATCTCGGCGCGCAGGCTCTGCACCTGTTCGGCCACCTGCTTCCCCGTATCGCCCTCCTTGCGCAGGATCCTGAGTTCGGCCTCGAGCTGGTTGACCTTGTGCTCGAGCTGGCCCTTGCGCTGCTCGGCCGCGCGCTGTGCGCCCTCGACCTCGCCGGCCTTCTTGCGCGCGAGTTCCAGCTCCCGGCGCAGGCGCTGCACCTGTTCCTCGGCCTGGCGATGCGCCTCTTCCTCCAGACGCAGCAGCTCCTCGGTCTCGCTGCGCGAACTCTCTGCATCCGAACCGAGCCGTGCCAGCTCGGCCTCCGCCTCGCGGGCGCGGCGGCGGGGCTCGGCCCGCTCCTCCTCCAGACGACTGGCTCGCGCTTCTGCCTGCTGCCGGGAAACGATCTCGTCCTGCAGGGCATCACCGCCACTGGCCGCCTCACTGAGCTGTGCCTTGAGACGGGCGATCTCGTCCTGGTAGTCGGACTGTACCCGTTCTGCGGCATCGGCCCGTTTCTTGGCGGCCTCCAGCTCACGCTGTATCCGCCCCAGTTCTTCATCCTGCTTTAGCCGGTCGCCGCCCTGCTGGCGGAACATCATCTCCTGGCGCACCCGCGCCAGCTCGGACTCCACCGCCTTGCGCGACTCCTCCGCCTGGCGGGCACGCCCCAGAGCCGCGTCCACCTGTTTCTGGAATTCGAGGATTTCGGCCTCCACGTCCGAGTCGGACTGGGCCTGCGACTGGGCCTTCTGCAGGGCAGCCTCTGCCTGGCTGCGCCGGGCCTGCTCATCGGCCAGCTGACGCTGCAGCTCATCCTGCCGGGTCTTGAATTCACCCAGCTTCTGGCGCAGCCCATCGGCCTCTTTCAGACGGGTCTCTGCCTCGCGCAGGCGGGTCAGCGCCGTCTGCAGATCGCCCTTGAGCCTGGCCACCGCCGCCTCGTCGACACCGCCCCCCGCGGGAGCGGCCTGGGTCGGTGCGGCGGGTTTGGGGGCGGCGGGTTTGGGGGCGGGGGCAGCCGCGCGTGGCGCAGCAAGGTGCTTCTTGGTGGTGGAGAGGATATCGGCCGTCTGGAAGGGCTTCATCACCACGTCATTGGCGCCCTGTTCGACGGCCCGGCTGCGCATCGAGGGATCGTCTTCGTTGCCGGTGATGATGATCACGGGCACGCCGCTGATGCGCGCCTCACCCGCAGCGCGAATACGCCCGAGCAGACCGAATCCATCGAGCTCGGGCATCGCCAGATCGGTGAAGACGCAACGTACGGCGGGGTGTTCCTGGAGGGCCTCCCAGCCCGCTTCGCCGTTGGAGGCCTCGATGACGTCGAATTCGGGCTGAAGAATCTTCTTCAGCGCGATACGCATGACGCGCGAGTCGTCCACGAGCAGGATGAGCGGTTTGTCGTTGGAGCCCGTCGACACGGTTGATTCCCTCCGCGGCCTTTGATGGGGGCGCGGCCTGTCGTTATCTGTTTGTTGTCGGGTTCCGGGAACCCCGGAGCGTCACCGCCGCCAAGCAAACGCCCTGCGACCTACTATACAGCGCGGGGACGCCGCTCACCACCATCCCCACGTGACCTTCACCACAGTCTGTACGGCAGGCCGAACAGGGCCTGGCGTGCCTCCGGCAGGGGCAGGCGACGCGTCACAACACGACGCTGTACAGCACCACCATGGCGACCACGATCAGACCCACCACCAGCAGCACGCGGCTGGAACCGGAACGCTCCTGCGCACCCGCAGCGGCGGGCTCGGGCATGGACTGGATCTTCCTGAGCTTTTCCTCCAGCTCATCATTGCCCGGATAGTCGGCCAGCGCCTCGCGCAGGCACTGGATGGCATCCGCGCGCTGCCCCTTCACGGCCAGCAGTTCCGCCTTGGTCAGGGCGGCCCGCACGGGGTCGATGGCAATGGTCGATTTGACGTGAGCGTGTTCCATATCCAGCCTCCGGTTGTGACAGTAGAGAGGCCCCGGTCAGGAGTCCGGGGCCGTCATTTCGTTTGCCTGCAGACGCAGGCGCTCCCAGCCATGTTCCAGCTCGGGCCACAGCCCGCGTCCGTCATGCCCATGGTGTCGCTCGTTAAGCTCATCCAGCGTCATCACCTGTGGCGGCTTGCCCTTGGGAAACTGGCTGCCCCGCGCGAACAACAGCACTCCGTGCACCGGCACATCCGGGATCAGGGCCCGCACCGCCGCCTCCCGCACCCGCAGGGCCGGCAGGGGGTTCGGAAACTTGTGGCTGCCGGTGCGCGTCATCTGCACCCACAGCTCCATGTTCTCGGCCGCAAAGATCACACCCGGATAACGCCTGACCATGACCACGGTGATACCGCGCTGCCCCCGCACCAGGAAATCGATATCCAGGATACCGCCCAGGCCGTCCGGGATACGGGCAAATTCGAGCACCTCGTCTCCCATGCGCCGCACGCGGCTGCGCAGCCGCCAGTTCCCCAGCCGGCGCAGCACAGCGGGACTGGCGATGAACAGACTCGCCACCAGGGCAATGGTCGCACCTGCACCGAGCACCATCCATTTCTCGGGCGCCAGCATCGACGCCCAGCCGATCACTTCATCCAGCATTGCCACCTCTCCTTCCGGCCCGCGCCCTGTCGGTACGGCCGGCCTCTTCCATGACGGGTCTCTGCGAACCCATGCCACCCGGTGTCGCCACCGAAACGGTGATGAATAACATACCCGACGGCAAAAACCAGTAGTCGGGTGTCAATCACAGTTCCGAAACGGCTCATTTCAGAAATTTCCTACAGCGCGACACGCCCCCAACGGGATGAAGGCCATAAAAAAGGCGGCCAAGGCCGCCTTTCAAGCCCGCCGTAGCGGACGCCGAACCGCTGGTTCGCTGGTTGTTGTTGTTAACCGGTCAGCCGCACTTGCTGTCGCCGCAGTTGAGACAGGTCATGCAGCCGTCCATCATCACCACGGCCTTGGTCTGGCACTTGCTGCAGAGTTCGGCACCAGCCGGGAAGCCGGAGGCCTCCTCCTCGCCGGCAGAGGAGGACTGTTTCTGCTTGCTCTCGTATTCCGCGCGCTTCTGCGCGATGAGCTTCTTCTGGTGCTCGTCGAGCTCATCACTCTTGAGCAGACCGATGAAGGTCAGGTGGCGCTCGATGGCATCGCCGATCTCGGCGATGATCGAGGGCATGTACTTGCCGCCCTTCTTGAAATAGCCGCCCTGCGGATCGAACACCGACTTGAGCTCTTCCACCAGGAAGGTCACGTCGCCCCCCTTGCGGAACACCGCGGACATGACGCGGGTGAGCGCCACGATCCACTGGAAGTGGTCCATGCTCTTGGAGTTGATGAAGATCTCGTAGGGCCGACGCAGCTCGTGCTCGGTGCCCTCGTTGAGCACGATGTCGTTGATGGTCACGTACAGCGCGTGCTCGGAGAGCGGCGTCTTGATCTTGTAGGTCGAGCCGATGAGCATCTCCGGACGCTCGACCTTCTCGTGCATCTGCACGACATTGCTTTCCGGTGCAGCCTTCGCCTCGGCCACGCCGTCCACGTCTGCCGGCTCGTCCTTCTTCACGCTGTAGCCGACGATCTTCTTTTCGATCTTGATGGTCATCTTCCTGCTCCTGGCGCGCCCCACGGCGCGCCGCAATAAATTCGGTTTTCGTCTCGATCCGCACCTGGCGGCAACCCCGGTCGCCGAACCGCCAGGCCGGGGCCGTCAATCAGCGTGG
Source organism: Pseudazoarcus pumilus (assembly GCA_033837965.1). Classification (GTDB taxonomy): domain Bacteria; phylum Pseudomonadota; class Gammaproteobacteria; order Burkholderiales; family Rhodocyclaceae; genus Pseudazoarcus; species Pseudazoarcus pumilus_A. The sequence continues at coordinate 4,398 of JAJLLM010000049.1, read as the reverse complement.
CCTACTGCCACCTGACGGCGGGCAATGCCTCGCGGCGACCCGGCGCCCGCCTAGAACTTGCCGTAGTAGCCTTCCTTCAGCGCATCGAAGAGGTTGGCGGCGGTATGCATTTCGCCGTCGTACTCGATCTCCTCGTTGCCCTTCACCTCGAGCAAGCTGCCATCCTCGAGCTTGAAACGATAGATGGTGTTCTCGAGATCCTTCTCCTTCACCAGCACGCCCTGGAAGGCCTCCGGGTTGAAACGGAAGGTGGTGCAGCCCTTCAGCCCGTTGTGATAGGCGTAGTGGTAGATGTCCTTGAAGTCCCCGTAGGCATAATCGGTCGGCACGTTGGCCGTCTTGGAGATCGAGGAATCCACCCACTTCTGCGCCGCCGCCTGGATATCGACATGCGACTTCGGCGTGATGTCCTCGGCGGTGATGAAGTAGTCCGGCAGCATCGATGCCTCGCCCTCGCCATAGGGATGCGCCGCCGGGTTCACCAGCTCGCGGTAGGCGAGCAGCTCGAAGGAGAACACGTCGACCTTCTCCTTGGTCTTGCGGCCCTCACGAATCACGTTGCGCGAATAGCAATGCGCGAAGGACGGCTCGATCCCGTTGCTCGCGTTGTTGGCCAGCGACAGCGAGATGGTGCCGGTGGGGGCGATGGAGGAATGGTGCGTGAAGCGGGCCCCGACCTCGGCCAGCTCCTTGACCAGATCCGGCGCCGCCTCGGCCACCCGCTGCATGTAGCGGCTGTAGCGGGCGTGCAGCACGCGACCCTTGATGCTATCGCCCACCTTGATACCGTCGCGCTTCATCTCCGGGCGCTTGCGCAGCATCTCGGCTGTCACCACGAAGTCCTGGTCCATGATCGGCGCCGGGCCTTTTTCCGTCGCCAGCTCCAGGGCGGTCTCCCAGCCGGCGAGGGCCAGTTCGCGCGAGACGCGTTCGGTGAACTCCAGCGACAGCTTCTCGCCGTACTTCATGCGCAGCCTGGTGAGCGTGGAGCCCAGCCCCAGGAAGCCCATGCCGTGGCGGCGCTTGTGCTCGATCTCGTGGCGCTGCTGGCCGAGCGGAAGACCGTTGATCTCCACCACGTTGTCCAGCATGCGGGTGAAGATCGACACCACCTGGCGGAACTCCTCCCAGTCGAAGCTCGCGTTCTCGGTGAAGGGGTCGCGCACGAACTTGGTGAGGTTGACCGAACCCAGCAGGCAGGAACCGTAGGGCGGCAGCGGCTGCTCGCCGCAGGGATTGGTGGCGCGGATGTTTTCGCAGAACCAGTTGTTGTTCATCTCGTTGACGGTGTCGATGAGGATGAATCCGGGCTCGGCAAAGTCGTAGGTCGAGGCCATGATCATGTCCCACAGCCGCTGGGCCTTGATGGTCTTGTACACCTTGCAGGCCACCAGCCCTTCCTCGTTGGTGAGGTAGCGCCCCTGTTCCGGCCACTCGCGCCAGATCACCTGGCGGGGGTCATCGAGGTCGAGTCCGTCGATCTCCACTTCCTTCTCGGTGACGGGGAAGGCCAGCGGCCAGTCGGCGTTCACCTCCACCGCCTCCATGAAATCGGCGGTGATGAGCAGAGACAGGTTGAACTGGCGCAGGCGTCCGTCCTCGCGCTTGGCGCGGATGAAATCCTCCACGTCCGGATGACCGACGTCGAAGGTCGCCATCTGCGCGCCGCGGCGGCCGCCGGCGCTGGAGACGGTGAAACACATCTTGTCGTAGATATCCATGAACGACAGCGGGCCCGAGGTGTAGGCGCCGGCGCCCGAGACGTAGGCGCCGCGCGGGCGCAGCGTCGAGAACTCGTAGCCGATGCCGCAGCCGGCCTTCAGGGTGAGCCCGGCCTCGTGGACCTTGGCCAGGATGTCGTCCATCGAGTCGGTGATGGTGCCCGACACGGTGCAGTTGATGGTGCTGGTGGCCGGCTTGTGCTCGAGCGCGCCGGCGTTCGAGGTGATGCGGCCGGCCGGGATGGCGCCGCGGCGCAGCGCCCACAGGAAGCGCTCGTACCAGTACTTGCGCTTCTCGGCCGTGGTCTCGGCGTCGGCCAGGGCCCGGGCCACGCGCTGGTAGGTGTGGTCGATGGTGGCATCCACCGGTTCGCCACGCTTGGTCTTGAGGCGGTACTTCTTGTCCCAGATGTCCTGGGACGCCGGCTGCATCTCGATCTCCTGCGCCGCTTTGCTCTTTACCGCCTCCAGGCGAACCGTGCTCATAAGTCCTTTCTTCCTCCCGGGACGCCCCTCGGGGAGGGCGCCTTTGTCTGAGTTCTTATCGGGTCCAGCCGGCCCGGAAGCCAGGGGAAGCGACGCCTGCCCGCGAGGCGCTGCCCCGCTGGAAACGTGATGTCCGTCCCGGTCTCCGCATGCCGTCTCGCCGTCGGATCTGCGTGCCTGCCGACCCCAAGCCTTGGGGCCGCCCCCCGCTGCCCACCACAAGATGTAGTGGCAACGGAAGGCAAAACTACCCCTCGGCCGGGGGCCTGTCAACAACCCGCCGCGGGTGGAAAAATTCAGCCCGGTCAAGATGTTCCACGGTATTCGGGAGCTTGTCCTGAGCCGGCGCCGGCCGCCGTTAGGGGGTTCCCTCGGGCGTGGAACCAGCCGCGACGGTGCCGGGAACGGTCTTGTCCAGCCCCGGTTTGGCCCTCATCTGCTATTGCCTGATGCTGTGACCCTGGACCGAGCCCGGAGAGCCCCCTGATGCGCCCCATCCCCGTCGTCGCCGCCCTGCTGCTGGCCGCCCTGGCTGGCGCCGGCGCCAGCCAGTGGCTGGCCGCCCCCGCCGAACCCGCCCAGGCCCGGGCCGCCCCGCCCAGCCGCGGCGAACGGGCCCTGGAAGCCGCCGCCGGCCTGGCCCTGCCGCGCGCGGCCCACGCCGCCCTGCCGGCCGAGGTGGACGGCGTCGCCCTGCCCTCGCTGGCGCCGATGCTCGAGCAGGTCACGCCGGCGGTGGTGAACATCTACAGCCGCCAGGTGATCCGGGTGCGCAACCCGCTGGCCGAGCTGTTCGGCATGCCTGGCATGCCCCAGCAGCGCAGCCAGCAGTCGCTGGGCTCGGGCGTGATCGTGGACGCCGAACGCGGCCTGGTGCTGACCAACCACCACGTGATCGAGAACGCCGACGAGGTCTCGGTGACCCTGGCCGACGGCCGCACCTTCGAGGCCGAGTTCATCGGCTCCGACCCCGACACCGACGTGGCCGTGATCCGCATCCCGGCCGAAGGACTGGTGGCGATCCCGCTGGCCGATTCGAGCCGCCTGCGGGTGGGCGACTTCGTGGTGGCCGTCGGCAACCCCTTCGGCCTGGGCCAGACCGTCACCAGCGGCATCGTCTCGGCCGTGGGCCGCAGCGGCCTGCAGGGCCTGGGCTACCAGAACTTCATCCAGACCGACGCGTCCATCAACCCGGGCAATTCCGGCGGCGCGCTGGTGAACCTGCGCGGCGAGCTGGTCGGCATCAACACCGCCAGCTTCAATCCGCGCGGCAGCGCCGCCGGCAATATCGGCCTGGGCTTCGCCATCCCGGCCAACCTGGCCGAGGAGGTCAAGCGCCAGCTGCTGGCCTACGGCGAAGTGCGCCGGGGCACCCTGGGCCTGGACAGCGAGGACCTCGGCCCGCGCCTGGCCAGCCAGCTGGGCCTGCCGGCCAACCAGCGCGGCGCGGTGGTCACGCGCGTCTACCGCGGTTCGCCGGCCGAAACCGCCGGCGTGCGCCCGGGCGACCTGGTGGTGGCCATCAACGGCGAGCGCGTCGACGGCGCCCAGGCGCTGCGCAACGCCGAGGGCCTGCTGCCGGTGGACCGCCAGGTGCGCCTGGACCTGCTGCGCGACGAGCGCCGCCTCAGCGTGCAGGCCGTGCTCAAGGCCCGCGCCACCGAGGTCGAGGGCCGCACGCTCGACGCGCGCCTGGCCGGCGCCACGCTGGCCGAACTGCCCGAGCGCTTCCGCCAGCGCGGCTGGTTCGGCGTGGTGGCCAGCAAGGTCGAGCCCGGCAGCCGGGCCGACCGCAGCGGCCTGCGCGCCGGCGACTACATCCGCGGCATCAACCGGCGCCGGGTGGACGACCTGCAGGCCTTCCAGGACGCCATGGACGACCCGCCGCGCAACCTGCAGCTGGACGTGGTGCGCGGCAACCGCACCGGCTACCTGGTCATGGAATGAGGCCCGCGCCGGTGTAAGGTGGACGCCAAGCCATCGAGGAGGCATTGCATGAGCCCTTCCCAGTCCGAAAACACCCGCCACATCGACCAGGCGAAGGAAAACCTGGGCGAGGCGCGCGACGCGCTCAAGGCCGGCGTCAACGACGCGCTCGAGGCCGGCGCCGCGGCCGCCAAGGAAGCGCGCGCCGAACTCGACGAGAAGCTGCAGGGCCTGCTCGAGCAGGGCCGCGGCATGCTCGACCAGG
>JAJLLM010000048.1:0-17127 GCA_033837965.1 Pseudazoarcus pumilus | reverse complement strand
TCGAGCAGGATGATGTTGCGGTCGCGCACGTCCTGCACGTTGCGCAGCCAGTTGTCGATCAGCCCCATGCTGCGGTTGTGCAGCGCGGCCGCCACGCCGCCGCAGCCGTAGTGGCCGACGATCAGGATGTGCTTGACCTTCAGCACGTCGACGGCGAACTGCACCACCGACAGCACGTTCAGGTCGGTATGGCCCACCACGTTGGCGACGTTGCGATGCACGAAGACCTCGCCCGGATCCAGATCGATGATCTGGTTGGCCGGCACGCGGCTGTCCGAGCAGCCGATCCACAGGTACTCGGGCGATTGCTGGCGCGCCAGACGCGAGAAGAAATCCGGATCTTCCTGCAGGCGGCGGGCCGCCCAGGCGCGGTTGTTGGCAAATAGCGGTTCGATTTCGGTCACGTGGTCTGTCCTGCTTGTCGTATGTTGCGGATTTTACCGTGCCGGTCGGCCTTCACGCCGGCCAGATGCCCTGCTCGGTGAGCTGCCGGGTGGCGGCCGGCGACCAGCCACGGTTGGCAGCCGGGCTGGCCGGGCTGGGGTGGAGCACGCGGCCGATGCGCACATTGCGCCCGGCCAGCGCCTGGGCCGCGCGTTGCTCGGCCCAGGCCCCGATGCCGATCACCCATTCGGGCTGCAGGGCGTCGACCAGCGCGCACAGGTGTGCGTCACAGGCTGCCAGCAGCGGCGTCGATTCGGCCGCGGGCAGCTTGTCGGGGGTGAGGTTGCGTCCGCCGTCGAAGAAGGCCAGCGGGCAGTAGTTGGCAACGAAGTGTTCCTGCGCGAAAGCTCCGGCCGTGCCGAAACGCTCCCGGAACAGTCCCCACAGGCGACGGCCGGAAACCTCCGAGCGCGCGCAGGCAAAGCCTTCCACCGGGCGCTTCGGGTTCTCGACCTCGGGCTTGCCCACTTCGCCCGACAGTCCCAGCCAGTCGCGCACGGTGTCGATCTCGCCAAAGGGCACGCCGGTCTGTGCCATGCCGAACGGGCCGGGATTCATGCCGAGGAAGACCACGCGCTTCGGGCCTGAGGCGAAGCGCTCCAGATAGGCCTGATGCACCGGCCAGGCGTAGGTCAGCGGGTCATACACGTGGCTCACCGGTGGAGCGAAGCGCATTGGGGCGAGGCTTGCGGAGAGCGTGCGTGCGGCGGCGATGGCGGCCTGAGCGGTGGGTGTGGTCATGTCATTTCCCGCCGGAACGTTCCGGCATTGCATTGATGGCGTCCTGCTCGCCGTGCCACGGTGCGACCTTCAGCAGCAGCAACATGCCCGGCACGGCAATCACTACGCACAGCGCGAAGAAGTCCATCCAGCCCATGTTCTCCACCAGCCAGCCGGAGGTGGCGTTGATGAAGGTGCGCGGCACGGCCATCAGGCTGGTGAACAGCGCGAACTGGGTGGCGGTGTACGCCGGGTTGGTGGTGCGCGAGATGAAGGCTACGAAGGCCGCGGTGCCCAGCCCCGAGCCGAGCGCCTCGAAGGCGATGACCACCGCCAGGGCGGCAAGCCGGCCGGCGTCGGAGTCTCCCGGCCCCATCCACGCCAGCCAGACGAAGCCGGCAGTGGACACCACCTGTGCGACCCCGAATACCCACAGTGCGCGGTTGATACCGAGCTTGAGCATCCACAGGCCGCCCAGCAGCACGCCGATGATCATCGGCCAGAGGCCGGCGTTCTTGGCGACCACGCCGACCTCGGACATGCTGAAGCCCATGTCGAGGTAGAACGGGGTGGCGAGCGCCGAGGCCAGCGAATCGCCCACCTTGTAGAGAAAGATGAACAGCAGTACCAGCAGCGCCGACTTCACGCCATGGCGGCCGAAGAATTCGTGAAACGGCTCGACCACCGCCGCGCGCAGCGAGCGCGGCGCCTGAACCGAAGCCTGCGGTTCGCGTACCGTAAGCGTCATCAGCAGGCCGGGCACCATGAACAGCGCGGTGATCAGGAAGACCTGCGACCACGGCAGGTGATCGGCCAGAATCAGCGACAGCGACCCCGGCACGAAGCCGGCGATGCGGTAGGCGTTGACGTGGACGGCGTTGCCGAGGCCCAGCTCGGCATCCGGCAGGATCTCGCGGCGGAAAGCGTCCAGCGCGATGTCCTGGGTGGCTGACAGAAAGGCCAGCACGGTGGTCAGGATCACCACCAGCTGCAGGTTTTCCGCCGGCGAGAGCTGGCCGAGCCACGCGATGGAGGCCAGCAGGCCGATTTGCGACACCAGCATCCAGCTGCGGCGCCGGCCCAGCCACGGCAGGATGCCGTAGCGGTCGAGCAGCGGCGCCCACAGGAATTTCCAGGTGTAGGGAAACTGGATCAGCGCGAAGGCCCCGATCACCTTCAGGCTCAGGCCTTCGGTCTTGAGCCAGGCGGGCAGCAACGAGAACAGCAGGAACAGCGGCAGGCCGGAACTGAAGCCGGTGAAGATGCACACCAGCATGCGGCGGTTGAGCAGGGCTTGTTGCCAGCTCGGGCGTTCGGTTTCGGGCACGCGGAATCCGTCGGGGTCGGGAGCAAGGCCCCGATTATTGCAGATGCCTTGGTGGCTGGTTCAGACCTGCAGCGCGCGCAGCATGGAATCGGCCTGCTGGGCCGGCATCGGGCGGCTGAAGTGGTAGCCCTGCAGCTCGTCGCAGCCCAGCCGCACCAGATGCTGTGCCTGGGCTGCGGTCTCCACGCCCTCGGCGACCACCGGCAGGCCGAGGTTGTGGGCCAGCGATACGGCAGCCGAAACGATGGCCGAGTCGTTTGGATCGCGGTCGATGTCGCACACGAAGGAGCCGTCGATCTTGAGCCGGTCGAGCGGGAACATCTTCAGGTAGGACAGCGAGGAATAGCCGGTTCCGAAGTCGTCGATGGCAATGCCCACGCCCAGCGCCTTGAGCCGGCGCAGCAGCGCCACGGCTTCGTCGGGCTTGTCCATGACCGAACTTTCGGTGATCTCCAGCTCCAGCATGGACGGCTCCAGGCCGGTCTCGGCAAGGATGTCGGCGACCATGTCGGCAAAGCTCGCATCGCGCAGCTGACGTGCTGACAGGTTCACCGAAATGCGCGGCCGTGTGGCCCCCATCACCGACCACAGGCGGGCCTGCCGGCAGGCCTCGCGCAGCACCCATTCACCCAGCTCGACGATCATTCCGGTGTCCTCGGCCACCGGGATGAAGCTGTCCGGCATCACCAGCAGGTCGTCCTCACGGCGCCAGCGCACCAGCGCCTCGAAGCCGCTCAGGGTGGCGCCGCGTGCGTCGTGCAGCGGCTGGTACCACAGCTCGAATTCCTTGCGGTTGATGGCGCGGCGCAGGCTGTTCTCCAGCTCCAGCCGAACCGTCGTGCTGTGGTTGAGGCCGTCGGTGAAGAACTGGTAGTTGGCGCGGCCCACTGCCTTGGCGTGATACATCGCGGTGTCGGCGTTGCGCAGCAGGGCGTTGGCGTCCTCGGCATCGTCCGGGAACAGGCTGATGCCGATGGACGGCGTGGCATGCAGCTCGGTGCCGGCCACCGGGTAGGGCTGCGACAGGCTGGCGAGAATGGCCTCGGTGATGCGTGCGGCGTCGCTCGCACCGCCCACGCCCTGCAGCGCGACGACGAACTCGTCGCCGCCCAGACGGGCCACGGTGTCGGTCTCGCGCACCTCGGCGCGCAGGCGTGCGGCCACCTGCACCAGCAGTGCGTCGCCGACATGGTGGCCGAGCGAGTCGTTGATGTTCTTGAAACGGTCCAGATCGATGAACAGCACCGCCAGATGCTGGCCGCTGCGGCGCGCGTCGGCGATGGCCTGCTGCAGGCGACCGTCGAGCAGGCTGCGGTTGGCCAGCCCGGTGAGCACATCATGGTGTGCCAGATGACGGATCTCGGCCTCGATGCGTTTGCGTTCGGTGATGTCGGTGTAGGTGGTCACCAGCCCGGCCACGCGGCCGTCGATGCACAGCGGCTCGCGCGCGATCAGCAGGGTACGGCCGTCCGGGCGCGTGCGTTCGAACAGCAGCGGCTCGAAGTTCTGTGCCAGTTGCTTGCGCTGCTCGACCAGATCGGCCGGGTCACCGGGGCCGAAATCGCCGCGCTCTGCCGGAACGCGGTAGATGTCCTCGAAGCGCGCGTCAGGCTGCAGCATGGCGCGCGGCACGCCGATCACCTCGGCGTAGCGGGCGTTCCAGCACTGCAGGCGCAGTTGTTCGTCGAACACGCTGATGGCCTGCGGCAACTGGTCGAGGATGGCGTTGAGATAGACGCTGCGGCGGCGCAGCGCGTCGTTGCTGTTGTTGCGCGCGGTGACGTCGCGGATGCTGCCGTGGGCCAGTGTCGGGCAGGCGAGATCGTCCAGATCGACGACCAGATGGGCCTCGAAACTTGCCGTTCCATCGGGGCGCGGCACGCGGAAGCTGAAACTCGCGCTGCCACCCACCTCGCACAGCTGCTGCAGCACCTGCAGCACGCCCGGCCGGCAGTCGGGGTCGATGCGCTCAATGAAGCCCTCGAAGCTCGGCGTCTCGTCGGGCTGGATACCCATCAGGCTGCGGAAGGCCTCCGACCAGCACAGTTCGCCGCTGCGCAGGTCATGCGTCCAGCATCCGAGGGTGATCGGCGCCTGGGGTTCGCACAGCTGGCGGCTGATGACCTGCGCAACCGACAGGGACGGCGCGTTGCCGTCTGCGGGAGCGTGATCGGGACCGGCCGGGTCTCGGTGCATGTGCGTTCCTGGTTGGAGGCCGGTCAGGGCCCCGCGCGGTGGGAGGCAGTGCCCATCGCGCGGGCACATACAGGGCGCGATTCTGGGCTGCATGTTCATTGAATACAAGCTTTTGCGCGTGGCGACCGTGGCCGGGTGCACACTTGATCCGCTTCGCATGCCGGCCGACAATCAGCCCTTCGCAAGCGGACGCAGGTGTGAGGCAATCGTGCGCAGGGTCGTGGTGAGTTTTGGCGGGCAGCGCGAGTACGCGCTGGAGGTCGATCAGGGTGATCTCGACGCAATCAGCCTGGAGGACGCGCGCGCCTGGCTGGCAGAAGGCTTCGACGCGGCTGGCTGCGAGCCGTCCAACCCGATGGGCAAGGTGCTGGCGGTCGATCTGCTGCTCGGTGTGGCGCGTGCGGCCGGCGAGTCGCGTTTTGCGCAGCCCAGCTCATGGCGCACGCGCTATGCCGCAGCGGCGCTGCGCCTGCGTGAAGAGCCGGAGCTGATGGTGGACCTTGCCGCCTACGAGGTGCGCGCGCTGTCCTGAGCGTCGCGACCGAGGCGATACACGGCCATGCTGGCGTTCAGGTTGGCGTCCCGGTCGATACGCTGACCATCGTCGAAGGCCAGCCGCTCACGCACGATGATGCCGCGGCTGGCGCACAGCGCCTCGAAGTCGGCAATGGTGAAGAAGCGCACGTTGGGCGTGTTGAACCATTGGTGCGGCAGGCTCTCGGACACCGGCATGCGGCCCTTGCCGATGCTCTCGCGATGGCTGCGGTAGCCGAAGTTCGGAAAGCTCACCACCGCCTCGCGCGCCACCCGCAGCATCTCGTCGAGGATGCCCTGCGTGTTGTGGATGGTCTGCAGCGACAGGCTCATGATGACGTGGTCGAAAAAGCCGTCCTCGAAGCCGGCCAGACCCTTTTCGAGGTCCACCTGGATCACGTTGATGCCGTTCTTCAGGCAGGCCTCCAGATTTGCCGGGTCGTTCTCCACACCCCAGCCCAGCACCGCGCGCTCGTTCATCAGGCGACGCAGCAGGCTGCCGTCGCCGCAGCCGAGGTCAAGCACGCGCTCGCCGGGTGCGATCCAGTCGGCGATCACGTCATAGTCGTAGCGATAGTTCGGGCTCATTTGCGCATCCGTTCGAAATAGCTGCGCAACACCGCGTGGTAATGCGCATCGTCGAGCAGGAAGGCGTCGTGGCCGGCGCCGCTCTCGATCTCGGCATAGCTCACGTTGCGGCGGTTGTGCAGCAGCGCGTAGACGATTTCGCGCGAGCGTTCGGGCGAGAAGCGCCAGTCGGTCGAGAACGACACCACCAGGAAGTCCGCCGTGCAGCGCGCCATCGCCGCTGCCAGATCGCCGTCGTGCTCGAAGGCCGGGTCGAAATAATCCAGTGCCTTGGTGGTCAGCAGATAGGTGTTGGCGTCGAACACCTTCGAGAACTTGTCGCCCTGATAACGCAGGTAGGACTCGATCTCGAACTCCACGTCATAGCTGTAGATGGCCTTGCCGTGGCGCATGCTGCGGCCGAATTTCTCGTCCAGCGAATCGTCCGACAGATAGGTGATGTGGCCCACCATGCGCGCCAGCCGCAGGCCGCGCGCCGGTACTGTGCCGTGCTCGTAGAAATGCCCGCCGTGGAAATCCGGGTCGGTCAGGATGGCCTGCCGCGCCACCTCGTTGAAGGCAATGTTCTGCGCGGTGAGCTTGGGTGCCGAGGCAATCGCCGCCACGTTGGCTACACGCTCCGGGTACTGCAGCGACCATGAGATGGCCTGCATGCCGCCGAGGCTGCCGCCCACCACGGCGGCAAAACGCTCGATGCCCAGATGATCGGCCAGCCGGGCCTGCGTGGTGACCCAGTCCTCGACCGTGATGAACGGAAAGTCCGCCCCCCAGCGCCGCCCGGTGGCCGGATTGATCGAAGCCGGTCCGGTGCTGCCGAAGCAACCGCCGAGGTTGTTCACTCCGATCACGAAGAAGTGCCGTGTATCGAGCGGCTTGCCCGGCCCCACGAGGTTATCCCACCAGCCGATGTTGCCTGGATCGTCGGCGTACTGGCCGGCAACGTGATGCGAACCCGACAGCGCGTGACACACCAGCACCGCATTGCTGCGGTCGGCATTCAGTTCGCCATAGGTCTCATAGACAAGTTCGTAGGCCGGCAGCACAGCGCCGCACTTGAGCGGCAGCGGTTCATTGAAGACCGCCCGCTGCGGGGTGACGATGCCGACCGATTGAGGCTGGATCATGACCATATGAAAACAAAAAACCCTGTCGGCTTGAAAACGCGGACAGGGCTGCCCTCGCTTTAGCCGTATTTATTGAGCGCCCGCAAGCTGTAGTTCAAATCGGCGCTGATGGGGCGCGAAGTTAGCGCGGCGGGGGCGGAAAGTCAATTTCGGTTCCCCGCAGGCGACAGTGCATGACTCCGTCTGGTAGGTCAGATAAGCGCAGCGCATCTGACACATGGCGCCCGGATCACTGCAGCGTCAGATGCGTGCCTGCGGCGCTTATCTGATCTACGGAGACTGCGAAGCTCAGCTCGCCAGTTTCAGCACGGCCTCGTGCACCCGCGCCGGCTCATCCATGCGCAGGATGCGCTGCACGCGCGGCGCCAGTTCGGAGTAGTCGGCGTGCAGCAATTGCTGCTTGATCTCCAGCACGTTGGCGGGGTGCATCGAGAATTCGCGCAGGCCCATGCCCAGCAGCAGGCGGGTGTAGGTCGGGTCGCCGGCCATCTCGCCGCATACCGAGACCGACATGCCGAAGCGCGTGCCGGCCTGGATGGTGCCGGAGATGAGCTTTAGCACGGCCGGGTGCAGCGGGTCGTAGAGGTGCACCACGGCATCGTCGGTGCGGTCGATGGCCAGGGTGTACTGGATCAGGTCGTTGGTGCCGAGCGACAGGAAGGACACGCGCTTGCGGAACATGCCGATGGCCAGCGCGGCGGCCGGGACCTCGATCATGGCGCCGATGTCGATGGACTCGTCGAACTTCTGCTTGGCGGCCTTCAGCTCTTCGCGCGCCAGCGCGAGCATGGTGAGTGCCTGCTCCAGCTCCTGCACGTGCGAGATCATGGGGATCATGATGCGCAGCTTGCCGTAGGCCGAGGCGCGCAGCAGTGCGCGCAACTGGGTGCGGAACATCTGCGGCTCGGACAGCGAGAAACGCACCGCGCGCAGACCCAGCGCCGGGTTGGGTTCCTCGCGCTGGGCGCCGAAGGACAGCATCTTGTCGGCGCCGACGTCGAAGGTGCGGATGGTCACGGGCTTGCCGGCGAGCGGCTTGACCACGGCGCGGTAGGCTTCGAACTGTTCGTCTTCGCTGGGCAGATCCTCGCGGCCCATGAAGAGGAATTCGGTGCGGTACAGGCCCACGCCGTCGGCGTTGACCGACTTGATCTGCGCCACGTCGCCCGGCCCCTCGATGTTGCCGAGCAGCGAGATGAAGCGCCCGTCGAGCGTGTTCGAAGGCGTGTCGCGCAGCAGCTTGAGGCGTGAGCGTTTGACCTCCAGCTCGGTGCGGCGCAGGCGATACTCTTCGATGATGGCGTCGTCGGGATCGACGATGACGATGCCCAGCGTGCCGTCGATGATGATGAGTTCGTTCTCTTCGACGAGATCACGGATGCGGTGCAGGCCGACCACCGCCGGGATGGACAGCGTGCGTGCGACGATGGCGGTGTGGCTGGTCGGGCCGCCGATGTCGGTGAGGAAACCGGCGATGTTGTGATCGCGAAAGCCGATGGTGTCGGCCGGCGACAGGTCGTGCGCGACGATGATGGTGCCCAGCCCGTCGCGGCGCTTGGGCGGCAGGTGGCCGGGGTGGCCCACCAGATCCTTCACCACGCGTTCCACCACCTGCACCACGTCGGCCTTGCGTTCGCGCAGGTAGGCATCCTCGATCTGCTCGAACTGCGCGACGAGGTGGTCCATCTGCTGCACCATCGCCCATTCGGCATTGCAGCGGCGCTCGCGGATCAGCGTGCGTGCGGCGTCCACCAGCAGCGGATCGGCCAGCATGATGAGCTGCAGGTCGACGAAGGCGCCGACCTCGCCATGCGCCTGCGAGCTGGCAGCCGTGACCTTGAGTGCGTTGAGTTCGCGCTTCACCGCGGCCACCGAGTCGTCCAGTCGGCGCATCTCGTCTTCCACGTGCTTTTCGGCGACGTGGTAGTGATTCACCTCCAGCAGCGCGCGCGAAACGAGATGGGCATGGCCGATGGCAATGCCCTGCGAGACCGGCAGACCGTGCACGGTGAAGGTCATGCGTGCTTACTCCTCTTCGCCGAAGCGGTCGGCGATGAGTGCCTCGATGGCCTGCATGGCCTCGTCGGCGTCCGCGCCTTCGACGTCGACGATCACCGTCGCGCCCTTGGCGGCGGCCAGCATCATCACGCCCATGATGCTCTTGGCGTTCACGCGCCGGCCGTTGCGCTCCATCCACACCTCGCTGCGGAACTGGCTGGCGGTCTGGGTGAGCTTGGCCGAGGCGCGTGCATGCAGGCCCAGCTTGTTGATGATTTCGAGTTCCTTGCGCGGCATCAGGGCCTCACTTGATGTGCAGAACGCCGTCGCAGCCGCCACTGACGGCGCGCTGGATGAGCGTGTTCATGTCGCGTTCACGGTAGGTCAGGGCGCGCAGCAGCATCGGCAGATTGACGCCGGCGATGCCTTCCACGCGGCCCGGTTCGAGCAGCTTGCTGGCGATGTTCGAGGGGGTGGCGCCGAAGATGTCGGTGAGCACCAGCACGCCGTCGCCGGAATCCACCCAGTCGAGCATGCGGCGTGCCACCGGCAGCAGGTCCAGCGGGTCGTCCTGGCCGCTCACGCCGAGCTGCACGATCTGCGTCGGGCGCTTGTTGAGCACGTGGCTCACGCACTGGATCAGCGATTCGCCGAGCGTGCCGTGGGTGATGAGGAATAGGCCGATCATGCGCGGATTCTAGCGGAGAGGAGAAGGCGCAGGTCAGCGCCCGTGCGGCAGCCGACCTGCATCCAGGGCTTCAGTCCAGACCCTGGCTGGCGAGGTATTCCTCGTAGCTGCCGCGGTAGTCGACGATCTGGCCGTCGAGCTTGATCTCGACGATGCGCGTGGCCAGCGAAGACACGAACTCGCGGTCGTGAGACACGAACACGAAGGTGCCGGGGAATTTCTCCAGCGCGGTGTTAAGCGACTCGATGGATTCCATGTCGAGGTGGTTGGTGGGTTCGTCCATCACCAGCACGTTGGGGCGCGACAGCATCAGCTTGCCGAACAGCATGCGGCCCTGCTCGCCACCGGAGATGACCTTCACCGACTTTTTCACTTCGTCGCCGGAGAACAGCAGACGGCCGAGCGTGCCGCGCAGCAGGGTCTCGTTGTCCTCGCCGGTGATGGCGGCGGTGATGCGCGAGTACTCGGCAATCCACTCGGTCAGGCTCACGTCCTTGGCGAAGTCGGCCGAGTGGTCCTGCGCGTAGTAGCCCGGCTTGGCCTTCTCGGCCCACTTGATGCTGCCCTTCTGCGGCGTGAGTTCGCCCATCAGCAGCTTCAGCAGCGTGGTCTTGCCGACGCCGTTCTCGCCGATGATGGCGATCTTCTCGCCTGCCTCGATCGGCATCGTGAAGCCCTTGAACAGCGGGCGCTCGGCGCCTTCGTAGCCGAAGCTGATGTTGTCGATCTCGCAGGCCAGACGGTGCAGCTTGTCCTTGTCGTCGTACTCGAAGCGGATGAACGGGTACTGGCGGCTCGACGGCTTCACGTCCTCCGGCTTGAGCTTGTCGATCAGCTTGAGGCGGCTGGTGGCCTGCTTGGCCTTGGACTTGTTGGCCGAGAAGCGGCGCACGAAGTCCTGCAGGTCGGCGATCTTCTCCTTGGCGCGGGCGTTGGCCGCCTGCTGGCGCTGGCGCGCCATCACCGAGGCTTCCATGTAGTCGTCGTAGTTGCCGGCGTACACGGTGATCGTGCCGTAATCCAGGTCGGCCATGTGGGTGCACACCTGGTTCAGGAAGTGGCGGTCATGCGAGATGATCACCATCGTGCTGTCACGGTTGTTGAGCACGTCTTCCAGCCAGCGGATGGTGTTGATGTCGAGGTTGTTGGTCGGCTCGTCCAGCAGCAGGATGTCCGGGTTGGCGAACAGCGCCTGGCACAGCAGCACGCGCAGCTTCCAGCCCGGCGCCACCTCGCTCATCGGGCCGTCGTGCAGCTCGGTGCCGATGCCCACGCCCAGCAGCAGCTCGCCGGCACGCGCCTCGGCGGTGTAGCCGTCGTACTCGCCGACCTTGCCTTCCAGCTCGGCGGCGCGCATGTAGTCGTCTTCGGTCGCTTCCGGGTTGGCGTAGATCGCGTCGCGTTCCTGGATGGCGGACCACAGTTCTTCGTGGCCCATCATCACCACGTCCAGCACGCGGCGGTCTTCGTAGGCGAACTGATCCTGGCGCAGATACGCCATGCGCTCCATCGGCTCTTTCGAGACGTTGCCGCCCGACGGATCGAGGATGCCGCACAGGATCTTCATGAAGGTCGACTTGCCCGCCCCGTTGGCGCCGATCAGGCCATAGCGGTTGCCCTCGCCGAATTTGACGGAGACATTCTCGAAAAGGGGCTTGGCCCCGAACTGCTGGGTGATGTTGGCTGCGACGAGCACGGAAGATCCTGTTTTTGAAGCAAAAGAAAGGGCGGGATTATACCCTACGTGGCCTGCTCACCGCAGGCCTTACCCGCCTACAGCCACTTCTGCAGGAACACCGCCTGGCCGGCTGCCGGGTCGAGCTCGTAGGGGGCGAAACCCTGTCGGGCGTAGGCCGTCATGGCGGTGTGGTTGCTAGACAGCACTTCCAGGGTGAGCTTGCAGCAGTCGCGCTGGCGGGCGGCATCCTCGACCGCGGCGATCAGCGCGCGGGCAATGCCGCGACGGCGGTAGGCGGGCAGCACCGCGATGTCGTGCACGTTGAGCAGCGGCTGCGCGGCGAAGGTGGAGAAGCCCTCGAAACAGTTAATCAGGCCGACCGCCTCGTCACCCGCAAGGGCAAGAAACGACACGAAGCCTGCGCGCTCGCACAGCTTCTGCGGCAGCGCCGTGCGCACGGCCTCGGGCAGGCCGGTGCCGCCGCCCATCGGGTCGCGTGCGTAGGCATCGAGCAAGTCCACGAAGGCGGCAGCGTGCGCCGGGTTGTGCAGGTCGGTGGGGACGATGCGCAGTGCCGCGTCCATGTCAGGCCGACCGACGCGTGAGCAACAGGCCGCACTCCAGATGGTGCGTGAACGGGAACTGGTCGAAAGCGGCGGCGGCCGCAATGCTGTGCGTTGCGCTCAGCGCTTCGGCGTTGTCGCGCAGCGTGGCCGGGTTGCAGGAGATGTACAGCACGCGATCGAACTGCGCCGCCAAGGCTAGCGTGGCCGGGTCCAGCCCGCTGCGCGGCGGGTCGACGAACAGCGTGGAAAACTTGTAGGAAGCGAGGTCGATGCCCTGCAGGCGGCGGTATTCACGCCCGCCGGCCATGGCATCGCTCAGCTCCTCGCTCGACATGCGTACCAGCGTGATGTTGTGCGTGTCGTTGGCCTCGGCGTTGTACAGCGCGGCGCGCACCGAGGATTTGGACAGCTCGGTGGCGAGCACGCGCTCGAACAGCGGCGCCAGCGCGAAGGTGAAGTTGCCGTTACCGCAATAAAGCTCCAGCAGGTCACCGCCGGCCTGCGCACACTGCGCGCGCGCCCAGCCCAGCATGTGCCGGTTCACGCCGCCGTTGGGCTGGGTGAAGCTGCCCTCGATCTGCTGGTAGCGCAGGCGCAGGCCGTCTACGTCGAGTTCTTCGAGCAGCCAGTCGCGCTCCAGCACCAGCTTCTGGCCCTTGCTGCGGCCGATGATCTGCGCGCCAAGCTGTGTGGCCAGCGTGCTTGCCTCGGCCTCCCAGGCCTCGTCGAGCTTGCGGTGATATACGAGGCTGATCAGCAGTTCCCCCGACAGCGTGGCGAGAAATTCCACCTGGAAGATGCGCCGGCGCAGCGTGTCGTTGGCGATGAGTGCATCGCGCAGGCGCGGCATGGCCGTGCGGATGGGTGCGGCAGCGGCCGGGAAGTCGTCCAGCAGCAGTGGCTGCTTGGGGTTGGCCGCGTCGAACATGGCGTAATCCACGCGACCGTCGTGGTGCCACAGGCGGAACTCGGCGCGCAACCGGTATTCGGTCGGGGCCGAGCGGAACACCGCCGGCTCGGGCAGGCCCAGCGGCGCGAAGTCCTCGCGGAAACGCGTCAGCTTGGCGGCAAGCTGGTCTTCGTACGACAGGGTGGCGAAAGCGGGCGTGTCAGGCTGGGACATGGAAAACCGTGGTGAACATCAGGGCGTGAATCGGGGGTTCAGACAAAGCGCGCGACGAAGCATTCGCCCTGCGGCGCGCCTTCCGGCAGCGGCAGCCACACCGTGCGACCACTGCCGGGAATGCGCTCCTGCGCTTCGCCCGCCGCATTCTCGATGCGCTCCGCCACCACTTCAAAGTTGCCGGCTGGCGTCACGAACTCCAGACGGTCGCCCAAGCCGAAGCCGTTCTTCACCTGCATCTCGGCCAGCCCGCGTGCGGCGTCGAAGCCGGTGACTTCACCCACCAGCAGACTGCGGCCCGATTCGGAATGCCCGCGCAGATAGTTCTGGTGCTCCGGCGTGCTGTGGCGCTGGTAAAAGCCATCGGTGTAGCCGCGGTTGGCGAGGCCTTCGAGTGCGCCCAGCAGTGCGGGGTCGAAGGGCTTGCCGGCCACGGCATCGTCAATCGCGCGACGGTAGCTTTGCGCTGCACGCGCCACGTAGTATGGGCTCTTGGTGCGGCCCTCGATCTTCAGCGAATCCACGCCGATCTCCACCAGCCGGCCGATGTGCTCGATGGCGCGCAGGTCCTTGGAATTGAGGATGTAGGTGCCGTGCTCGTCTTCCTCGATGGGCATCAGCTCGCCGGGGCGCGTGCCCTCTTCCAGCAGCCAGGTCTTGCTGCCGCCGATGTGGCGCGGCCCGCCGCCCAGCGCCACCGTGTTGGCCATCGGCCGCGTCGCCGTGCCCACCGCGCCGGCATCCTTGGGGTTGCCGATGGGCGCCGCGTTGCTCGCCACCACATCGCCGGCGCCGTTCTCCGTGCCCTCGTGCATGCGGTAATCCCAGCGGCACGAATTGGTGCACGTGCCCTGGTTGGGGTCGCGGTGGTTGAAATAGCCCGACAGCAGGCAGCGGCCGGAATACGCAATGCACAGCGCGCCGTGCACGAACACCTCCAGCTCCATGTCCGGGCATTCCTGCCGGATCTCCGCTACCTCGTCGAGCGACAGCTCGCGCGACAGGATGATGCGTTTCACCCCCAGGCTCTGCCAGAAACGCACGCTGGCGTAATTGGTGGTGTTGGCCTGCACCGACAGGTGGATCGGCATGTCCGGCCAACGCTCGCGCGTCATCATGATCAGCCCCGGGTCCGCCATGATCAGCGCGTCCGGCCCCAGCGCAATCACGTCCTCCATGTCCCGCAGATAGGTGCGCACCTTGCTGTTGTGCGGGCTGATGTTGGCCACCAGGTGAAACGCCTTGCCCAACGCATGCGCCTCGTGAATGCCCGTGGCCAGCGCTTCCAGCTTGTCGAAGCTGTTGTTGCGCACGCGCAGCGAATAGCGCGGCTGGCCGGCATACACGGCGTCGGCTCCATAGGCGAAGGCGGTGCGCATCATGTCGAGCGAGCCGGCGGGGGCCAGCAGTTCGGGGTTAAAGCGGGAAGGCATGGGGGGCTCGGTACGGCGAGGGGAAGGGGCGTAATTCTACCGGAAGGTGCTTGTCGGCTTTGGTTTGTGCGCGGAATGGTCAGGAAGTCACGGATGCGGATGCCATGGACTGCGCTGCTTTCCATGCATTCGTGCTTGAATCGTGGCGGTTAGATTTTAGGGCCGATCAGCGCAGAACAACGAATAAGCGTTGTGCAGTACCCCAGACAATTGTTGTATGTAAGTTTATCCGGTGAAGTGAGGGTGTCATGCTTCCAATTAACGAGAATTTTGGTTCCCTCAATATGGCTCTGCCAAAGGCTGCATATGCGCTTTCTCAGCTTGATGGCATAGAGCTTTATCATGACGATTACGGACTTCGTCACCCTCTGGGGGCCTACAATATTTCTCTCTCATCTATTGGGAAGCGTGTCAGTCGAGTTGTCGAGGTAGTTAATGAGCTACAAACAGAGTCCTGGAATCCAGGAAAGGCTTCGCCACGGAATGAGGCTCTACTTGAAGCGACGGATCACCTCCTTGACGCGGCCATGGAGCATCTGGATGTGTGCCATAGCATTCTTAAATGTTTCTTTAAGCCGGATGAAGAAAGGGGGAGAAAGTTAGCCTATCAACTTCTAAAAAAAGAAATTGAGCCCTATAGAAATCATATAGGCTCTGTGGATAACTACATTAAGCATAAACAAGGAGCGCTTCGGCTGATTCAATTTGTCTGGCCTGGAGGGCGCTGTCTTGGATACTTTGTAGAAGGTAACCTTGGTGAGGGAATGCTTGGCCCGGCGAGAGAGATTCACAAAGATTCAAACAGTGCGTTCTCGTTCAATAGAGATGTTCGATTTTACGTGTGCTCAGTTTTTGCGGTTGGCGCGAGATTGGCGAGTGTTCTGCATTCAATTGATAAGAGAATCGTGCCTCGATACAAGACAACAGAAAACTATCTTAAGGCTAATGATTGGATTAACTCTCTGAAACTTGTTTCCGGGCTTCCATATACTTTCTTTCATGATGAGGTTTCAATTGGTATTCCCGAAATCCGTTTGAGTAAAGAGCGTTTGATTGTTACTGTTCCTGGCGACAGACGTAAAGTAAGCATTCCGCCAAATGGCTCAAGAATTTCTCTTGTTTATATTGGAGATGGAGTCACTCGGGGCTTTAAACTTCCATACTGGGGTCACGTCGGGGTCAGGTCTTGAATTTATACTTCCCACGCAGCTAGGCACTCGACATCTTCCCCGTGTTTCCACCACGCTTGGTGCTCCCCCAGTGCTAAAGTCCCGCCCAGGATTCACGCCGTCAGCCATTGACCCCGCCCGGCTGGCAGGAGACACGCATTGAACAGGCAACTCGACGTCGGCAAGCTTGGTCAGGTGTTCACGCCTGATCTGGTGGTGCAGCAGATGCTGGCCTTGTGCGAGCGCAAGGGCCGCACGCTGGAGCCGAGTTGCGGGGATGGTGCGTTCTCGCGCCGGATTCCGGGGTGCGTGGCCATCGAGTTTGATGCTCGGGTGGCGCCGGCCGGCGCGCAGGTGATGGATTTCTTTGCCTATCCGGAGCGCGAGCAGTTCGACACCGTGATCGGCAACCCGCCGTATGTGCGTTTCCAGGACATCGGCGATGCGACCAGGCGGCTGCTCGACGGCACGCTGTTTGATGCGCGTAGCAACCTCGCGCTGTTCTTCATCGAGAAGGCGGTGCGGCATCTGAAGCCGGGTGGCGAGCTGGTGTTCATCGTGCCGCGCGAGTTCATCAAGCTCACGGCGGCGCGCAAGCTCAACCGCCGGCTGTTCGAGCTGGGCACGATCACGCACTGGATCGAGACGGGCGATCACCGCATCTTTGACGGCGCGGTGCCGAACTGCGCGATCTTCCGTTTCGAACTGGGCAATTTCACGCGCCAGACGCAGTACCGCGAGTGGAGCGGCGAGTGGCAGACGCGCCGCTTCGTGGAGATGGACGGGCAGCTGATCTTCTCGTCCACCGAGCTGAGCGTGCCGATGTCGTCGCTGTTCATGGTCAAGGTGGGTGCTGTGTCCGGCGCGGATGCGGTGTTCGAGCATCGGCAGGGCAATGTCGAGTTCGTGTATTCCAAGACCATCGACACCGGAAGAACGCGGCGCATGCACTACAACGTGCGCCACCCGTCGCTTACGCGGCACAAGGCCAAGCTGCTGGCGCGTCGCGTGCGCCACTTTGACGAGACCAACTGGTGGATGTGGGGCCGCAGCTTTCACGACGCGCCGGGCCGCCCGCGCATCTACGTGAATGGCCGCACGCGTCGCCCGGCGCCGTTCTTCCAGCACCAGTGCGAGGCCTACGACGGCTCGATTCTGGCGCTGTTCCCGCAGGTTGAGGGCATGGACATGGCGCGGGCGGTGGAGCTGCTGAACACGGCCGTGCCCTGGGCGGAGCTGGGTTTCGTGGTGGACGGGCGCTTTCTGTTCACGCAGCGCAGTCTGGCGTCGCTGTTGCTGCCGGAGGTGTTCAACGAGCTGCGCCGGCCGCAAGCGGTGAAGGCGGGCGTGATCGAGGTGGCGGACGGTCGTCAGGTGGCCTGAGCCGGCGGGCGGTTCGAGCGGTGGCGGCGGATTCGTGCGATGATTGCGCCGCGTCCGAAACTGCTGCCCGTAGAGCCGATGGAATCCGAAATCCCCAGCGAAGCCCCCGCCACCGAGACCCCCAAGGCCGGCGGCATCGAACCGCGTGAAGTGCTG
>JAJLLM010000047.1:0-10014 GCA_033837965.1 Pseudazoarcus pumilus | reverse complement strand
CAAGAAGTACACCAACCGCGGCCTGCAGTTCCTCGACCTGATCCAGGAAGGCAACATCGGCCTGATGAAGGCGGTGGACAAGTTCGAATACCGTCGCGGCTACAAGTTCTCGACCTACGCCACCTGGTGGATCCGCCAGGCCATCACGCGCTCGATCGCGGACCAGGCGCGCACCATCCGCATCCCGGTGCACATGATCGAGACCATCAACAAGATGAACCGCATCTCACGCCAGATCCTGCAGGAAACCGGTCTGGAGCCGGATCCGGCAACGCTGGCCGAGAAGATGGAGATGCCCGAGGAGAAGATCCGCAAGATCATGAAGATCTCCAAGGAGCCGATCTCCATGGAAACGCCGATCGGCGACGACGACGATTCGCATCTGGGTGACTTCATCGAGGACACCGCCACGCTGGCACCGGCCGACGCAGCCATGGTGTCGAGCCTGCGTGAGGCCACCGCCGACATCCTGGACTCGCTCACCGTGCGCGAAGCCAAGGTGCTGCGCATGCGCTTCGGCATCGAAATGAACACCGACCACACGCTGGAAGAAGTCGGCAAGCAGTTCGACGTCACGCGTGAGCGCATCCGCCAGATCGAAGCCAAGGCCCTGCGCAAACTGCGTCACCCGAGCCGTTCGGAACGGCTGCGCAGCTTCCTCGACAGCGACAGCTGACCCTGACGCCGCCCGACCGGGCGGCGTTTTTTCACCCGGGGCCGTTAGCTCAGTTGGTCAGAGCAGGCGACTCATAATCGCTTGGTCGCAGGTTCAAGTCCTGCACGGCCCACCATTTCTCCCGGATGACCCGCCCCCGCCCGCCCGGCCGGGTGCGCATACAATCAACGCTTTCCGCACACCGGGGTTGAGGCCTGCATGAAGAACTTTCTGATCGGCATCCTGTTGCTTCCGGCGCTTGTCGGGATCGTCGCCATCTATCACACCCTGATCGACGAGAAGCCGGACATGTGGGGCAAACCGCTGACCAACCGCATTGCGCGGGCCGAACTGGTCTGGCTGGCGATGAACAAGCCCAAGCTGTTCGTCGATCAGTTCCCGCAGCTGGCCATGGATGTGGAGGCACGACACGGCCTCGATGATCAGCACTTGCTCACATCAGGCGTGTTCGACCCGGAGTTCTTCGTCGCCCGCAATCCGGACGTACTCGAGGCGATGCGCGGCGATCCCGCGCTGATCGAACAGTACTGGCTGAAAAACCAGGATGAATGTCGCCAGAGCGCGCCCGACTTCGACGTCAGGACCTATCTGCAACGCTATCCGGACGTGGCCGACGCCTATGACGGCAACTGCCGCATGGCGACGCTGCACTGGATCAGGTGGGGCAAGGCCGAGGGGCGCAATGCCACCCCGGCAACCAGCCCGGCCGGCTCACCGCAGGCCTGACCGGCGGGTCAGCGCAAGCCCTGGCCGCGCTGGCCGTCATCCTTGCGCTCGATCAGCTCGATCTTGTAGCCGTCCGGATCGGTGATGAAAGCGATGACCGTCGTCCCACCCTTCACCGGACCAGGCTCACGCGTGATGTTGCCGCCTGCGGCGCGAATGCGCTCACAGGTCGCGTGGATGTCATCCACCCCCAGTGCGATGTGGCCGTAGGCCGTACCCAGGTCGTATTCGCTCTGCCCCCAGTTGTAGGTCAGCTCGATCTCGGCCTGCTCCGGATTGCCATTGCCGAAGCCGACGAAGGCCAGCGAATACTTGTACTCGGGATTCTCCGAGGTGCGCAGCAACTGCATACCGAGCACCTTGGTGTAGAAATCCACCGAACGGTCCAGATTGCCGACACGCAGCATGGTGTGAAGAAGTCGCATGGACAAGGCTCCTGTCAGTCTTCGGCCTGCGGGGCAGCCCCCGTGCCGGGTTGGATGATCGGCAGCGTGCGTGCGCGCTCGTGCAGCTGGCGACGCGACGACTGCCATTCGGGATGCAGCGTTTCGACGACCCGCCAGAAACGCGGCGAGTGGTTCATTTCGACGAGGTGCGCCACCTCATGCGCGACCACATAGTCGATGATCTGCGGCGGCAGATGCAGCAAGCGCCAATGCAGCCGGATACCGCTGCGCGCGCTACAGCTTCCCCAGCGGGTGCGCGCCGAGGTCAGGCGGACCGGCGGTACTGCGACCCCCAGACGCTGACAGTGTTCCGAGACACGCCCCAGAAAGTAAGGCAGGGCACGACGACGCAGCGCGCGGACCACAGCCGAGCGCGGGTCCTTCGCCCCCACCTGCAAGACCTCACCGGCATCGGCCTTCAGCCAACGGCTGCGCGCCCCTTCGGCGCCGACATGCAGTACGCACTCCTCACCGAACAGCGGGAAACATGCGCCATCCGCGGCCGCAAAAGCCTGCAGCGCAAGCGCTTCGTCGCGCTCGGCGAGACGTTTCACCAGCCAGTCCTGATGCTGCAGGACGAAATGCTCGATCTCGGGCAAAGACACGCCCCAGGGCACAGCCACCCTCAGCCCGCTGACATCCATGCGCATGCCCAAGGTGCGCCGGGCGGAGCGTCTCAGTTCGTAGTCCACCTCCCGCCCCGCCACCGAGACGACACACCGCTCGACCTCAGGCGGGCGCGAAGCACGCAGGCGCCGCAGCAGACCGATCACGACCTGGGCAGCCACTCAAGGTCGCGGGCACTGACTTCGGCTTCGATCTCGGCCATGGCAGCGGCAACGTCCGCCGCAGGCCCCTTCATGCCGAGCTCGACCGAGCGCCGCTCACCGGCCTGCGCCACGGTGGGCAGACTGAACAGGCTCGCCTGCGGGTAATCGGCGGTGATGCGCTCCATCAGGTCCACCAGCCCGCCCTCGTGCGCATCCAGCACCAAGATGGCCCGCTCCACGTAGTCTGCCTGGTGATGCAGATGGGCAAAACGCTGATCCAGCACCCACTCGACCATCGGCCACGCCATCACCGGAAAGCCCGGCACGAAGAAGTGGTTGGCAATCGAGAAGCCCGGAATGTTGTTGAAGGGGTTCGGAATGATCCCGGCGCCGACCGGAAACACCCCCATCTGCAGGCGGTGCGGCGTGATCTGGTCGCCGAAGCGCTCGCGGATGGCCACTTCGGCCTCAGGATGCAGGGCGATCCCGAGCCTCAGCGCAGCGGCGGCAGATTGCCGCGTGCGGTCGTCAGGGGTCGCACCGATGCCGCCAAAGCTGAACACCACATCACCGGTGGCAAAGGTCTCGCGCAGGGTGCTCACCAGTCGCCCCGCATCATCGCCGGCATAACGCGCCCAGGATAATTGCAGGCCGCGGGCGCCCAGCAGTTCGATGAGCTTGGCGAGATGCTTATCGGCACGCCGGCCCGACAGGATCTCGTCCCCGATGATCAACGCACCGAAAGCCATGTCATCTCCTGGGTGTGCCCTGCGGGGGCGGATCGATGATGGTCACGCCATGCAGCTCGCGCTCACGCGTCAGCGCACCGAGCATGAAGTGCACAAAAGCCAGTGCACTGAAGGCCGGCGCCACGAGGTTGACGAAGGGCACATGCGCCAGCAAGGCACACACGCCGCCGAGCAACAGCATGCGCTCGCGACGAGCACGCGGGAGCGCCGTCAGCTCCGCACGGTCGGCATGCTGCATCAACGCGTCGTAGCCGAAGGAGCGAGCGTTGAGCCAGGCCGTGAGCCCGATCGACACCAGCAGCCCGGCGCCCGGAATCAGCCACAGCGGCAAGCTCAGCACGAGCCACAGCAGGAACAGCGCGCTGACCCAGACGGTGTTGGCGAGACTGCCGAGGTTGCTGCCGCCGCGACGCGCCTCCAGACCTGCGTACTCGTCCCGCGACACGCGCTCGATCATCATCGGCAACGCAAACACCGCGACGAGGAAGGCCGCCGTCAGATAGATCAGCGGCAGCATCATCAGCACCAGCGCGATCTTGACCAGCACCAGTGCGGTCGCGGCTGCCATCTCGGAGGTCTGCACCCATTCGCCGGCCAGCGGCCAGCCCTCGATCCAGCCGATCGCCGCAGCGACCAGCACCGACCACGAGAAGATCCCGCCGATCACCCACAGCGCCAGCGCCACCAAGGCAGGCCAGATCATGTGCCACAGCATGCCCGGCGCGCGCAAGCTGCGCAGGGCACGACCGAAGGCGCTCAGAACCTCGCCCATGCAGCGCTCAGCGCATCATGCCGGGCAGCATGCCCTTCATGTTGCGCATCATCTTGGCCATGCCGCCCTTGGAGAACTGCTTCATCATCTTCTGCGTCTGCTCGAACTGCTTGAGCAGGCGATTGACCTCCTGCACCGGCACCCCGGCGCCGGCTGCAATACGACGCTTGCGGCTGGCCTTGAGAATCTCCGGCCTGGCGCGCTCCTGCGGCGTCATCGAGTTGATGATGCCTTCGATACGGCCGATCGACTTGTCCTCCGCGCCGCCCTGCAGCTTGCCGGCAGCGGCGGCGAACTGCGCCGGGAGCTTGTCCATCATGGCGCCCAGACCACCCATCTTGCGCATCTGGCCGATCTGCGCCTTGAAGTCTTCCAGGTCGAAACCCTTGCCGGCCTTGAGCTTCTGCGCAAACTCGCGCGCCTGATCTTCGTCCACACCACGGCGAGCCTCCTCGACCAGGCCTAGGATGTCCCCCATGCCGAGGATGCGGCTGGCCATGCGCTGCGGATGGAATTCCTCCAGCCCGGTGAGCTTCTCGCCCACCCCTGCAAACTTCAGCGGCTTGCCGGTGACATGGCGCACCGACAACGCCGCACCGCCGCGCGAATCGCCATCGAGCTTGGTCAGCACCACGCCGGTCAGCGGCAGCGCCTCGTTGAACGCCCGCGCGGTGTTCACCGCATCCTGACCGAGCATGGCGTCCACCACGAAGAGGGTCTCGATCGGCTTCACGGCAGCATGCAGCGCGCGGATCTCAAGCATCATGGCCTCGTCCACCGCGAGCCGGCCCGCCGTGTCGAGCAGCACCACGTCGTAGTAGTGACGACGGGCATGGTCCAGCGCGGCCAGCGCGATGTCGACCGGCTTCTGGTCGGCCGAAGACGGGAAGAAATCGATGCCGGCCTGCGCCGACACGGTCTTCAGCTGCTCGATGGCTGCGGGACGGTAGACGTCAGCCGAAACCGCCAGCACCTTCTTCTTCGAGCGATCCACCAGCAACTTGCCCAGCTTGCCGGTGGTCGTGGTCTTGCCCGCGCCCTGCAAGCCGGCCATCAGGATGACGGCCGGCGGCTGCGTGGCCAGATTCAGGCCGACGTGGGCGCCGCCCATGAGCGCCGTCAGCTCGTCGTGCACCACGCCGACCAAAGCCTGACCCGGCGTGAGCGACCCGATCACCTCCTGCCCGACCGCCTTCTCGCGCACCCGCGCGACGAAGTCCTTCACCACCGGCAGCGCCACGTCGGCCTCCAGCAGCGCCATGCGCACCTCGCGCATCGCATCCTGGATGTTGTCTTCGGTCAGACGGGCCTGCCCGCGCAGGGTCTTGACGACGCGGGAGAGACGTTGGGTAAGGTTGTCCAGCATGAATTCAGAGCTCCGCAGAAGGCCGAACCAGAGGGCATGAACGACACGCGCGGAAGACCTGCAGCGCGCAAGGCCGCCAAAGTCATCCGGCCGCCAGCGCCATGGAGTAAACTCGGCCCGAAATGGCCACCATTCTACTTCATCTGCTCGCCGCCTCGCTCTACGCGGCCCTGACCGTATGGGTCCGGCGCGGCCAGGCCGACCGCACTGCACCGCGCCCGATGACACTCGCCGTGAGGCTCGTCCTGCTGGCGGCAATTGCCGCGCACGGCCTGGCCCTGCATGCCGCGATGTTCGGCGGCGGCAGCATGCACTTCGGCTTCGGCCCCGCCATTTCGATGATGGTGTGGCTGGCAATCTGCTTCTACTGGATCGAAACCTTCTACGCATCCCTGCACGGCCTGCAGTCGCTGGCACTCCCCGTGGCACTGGTTGCCAGCCTGGTGCCGCTGGTACTGCCCGGTCAACAGATCCTGACCAACGCCGACTCGCCCGCCTTCCGCGCCCACTTCATCGTTGCGATGCTGGCCTACAGCCTGTTCACGCTCGCCGCGCTCCATGCCATCCTGATGGCGATTGCCGAACGGCAACTGCACAGCGGACGGATCAGTCGCAGCATTGCCAGCCTGCCGCCACTGATGACGATGGAGGCCCTGCTGTTCCGGCTGATCGGCATTGCCTTCGTGCTGCTGACGCTGACGCTGGGTTCCGGCGTGCTGTTCTCCGAGGCCCTGTTCGGACAGGCCGTCCGGCTGGATCACAAGACCGTGTTCGCCTTCATCTCCTGGGGGCTGTTCGGCACCCTGCTGATCGGGCGCAAGGCGCGCGGCTGGCGCGGCCGGGTTGCGCTGCGCTGGACACTGGCCGGTTTCGTCGCCCTGGTGCTGGCTTACGTCGGCAGCCGTTTCGTGATCGAAGTCCTGCTCAACCGCTCTGCCTGACCCCTTCCCTGGCAGCTTGACAGTCCAGGCCTCGGCCTGAATACTCGACTGCCCGCCCCCATCCGCCTGCCAAGTGCAAAACCTATCTTTCGGCGCGCAGTTCTCGGCGCTCGTTTTCCTGCTCGTCCTGTCCGCAATGTGCTCCATGACCGAAACGGTCATGATGGCCTCCAACCGCTACCGCCTACGCTCGCTCGCCAGCGCCGGACATCGCGGCGCCCGTCTGGCGATCGACCTGCTGAACAAGACCGACCGCCTGCTGGGAGTCATCCTGCTGTTCAACAACCTGGTGAATGTGGCCGCTGCCACCCTCGCCAGCGTGATCACCATTCATCTGTTCGGCGAGGAGAGTTGGGCGCTGGCGACCGGCACGCTGCTGCTGACCTTCTTCATTTTGGTCTTCGCCGAAATCACGCCGAAGGTGATCGGCGCACATCACGCCGACCGTCTGGCACTGATCGTGAGCTACCCGCTGACCTTCCTGCTGAAGGTTTCCTACCCGGCGGTGTGGTTCGTGAACCTGTTCGTTTCCGGCCTGCTGAAAGTGCTGCGCCTGCAGCCCGCCGAGAGCGGCGCAGACAGCACGCTTTCTGCCGAAGAACTGCGCTCGATGGTCCTCGAGTCCGGCCAGTACATCCCGCAGAAGAACCGCGACATGCTGATCAACCTGTTCGATCTGGAGCACATCACGGTTGAGGACGTGATGACGCCGCGCGGCATGATCGAGTGCCTGGACCTGCGCCAACCGGCCGAAGTGCTGCGCGAACAGATCGCAACGAGCTACCACACCCGGCTGCCCGTGCTCGAAGGCGACAACGAACGCGTGGTCGGCGTGCTGCATCTGCGGCGTGTCGCCTCGCGCGCACTGGAGGCCGGTTTTGATGCGGCCGAGATTCGCGACTTGGTCGCCAAGCCCTACTTCATTCCGGCCGATACACACGTTTACACCCAGTTGCAGTTTTTCCAGGAAAACCGCCAGCGCATGGCACTGGTCGTGGACGAGTACGGAGAACTGCTCGGCCTGGTGACGGTGGACGACATCATCGAAGAGATCATCGGAAAATTCACCACCAGCCAGCCCGAAACGCAGGTCCGCATCGACTGGGACGACGCCGGGTCCGCGCTCGTGGACGGCAGCCAGAATCTGCGCGAACTCAATCGCAGACTGGACATTGAACTGCCGCTCGACGGCCCCAAGACACTCAATGGCCTGATCCTCGAGCACCTGCAGGATATCCCCGAAGCAGACCTGTCGCTGCGCATCAACGGCATCGCCATCGAGGTCGTGCAAGCCGAAGACCGCATGGTGAGAATGGCCAGAATCTACCGCCCGACCCCGGCGGAGCCCTCGGACGGGGATGGCTAGGACACCACACATCCGGATGGAATAGCAGGGGCAGACTTTACAACACCCATGGCGGCGGGCAAGATCAAGCGTCAGCATGAATCGAGCACCCATGGCAGCCAACCCCCAGATTCCTCTCAGTGGCCTGGCGCGAGCACTGATCCAGCAGGGACGGGTCGCCGAGGCAGACGCCATCTCCTGTGCGGAAGCCGGCCACGCCACGCCCAACGGGTTCATCCTCGAACTCGACAAGCGTGGTCTGCTCAGCGGCCTGGAAACGGCTCGCTTCGCCGCGGAAACCTTCGGCTACCCCCTGCTCGACATTTCCGCGCTCGACACCACCTCCATCCAGCGTGAAGGCGTTGACCGCAAGCTGCTGGCGAAACATCAGGTCATCCCGCTCGCCAAGCGTCAGAACCGACTGATCATCGCCACGGCCGATCCGTCGAACATGCGGGCGCTGGACGAAATCCGGTTCCAGAGCGGCATGCAGGTCGACCTCGTGGTCACCGAAGCGGCCAAGCTCTCCAAGGTCGTCGAGAAGCTTGCTGAATCGACGGAACAGACCCTGCGCGACCTCACAGGTGACGGTCTTGACGTCGACCTGCTGGAGGGCGTCGGCGCGCCATCGGAAGTCGAGGGCGAGGACGCCAATCAGGAAGTGGATGACGCGCCGGTCGTGCGCTACATCCAGAAGATCCTGATCGACGCGATCAACGAAGGGGCCTCGGACATCCACTTCGAGCCCTACGAGAAGATGTACCGCATCCGCGTGCGCACGGACGGCATGCTGCGGGAGGTTGCGCAGCCTCCGCTGGTGCTGAAGGACAAGATCGCCGCGCGCATCAAGGTCATCTCCCGCCTCGACATCTCCGAGAAACGCGTTCCGCAGGATGGACGCATGAAGCTCGTGCTGTCCAAGAACAAGTCCATCGACTTCCGCGTCTCGTCTCTGCCGACGATCCACGGCGAGAAGATCGTGATGCGTATCCTGGATTCGTCTTCGGCCATGCTCGGAATCGATGCACTGGGCTACGAACCGGATCAGAAAGCCGCCCTGATGGAGGCCATCCAGCGCCCCTACGGCATGATCTTGGTCACCGGGCCAACGGGTTCCGGCAAGACCGTATCGCTATACACCTGTCTCAACATCCTCAACACCGCCGGCACCAACATCTCGACAGCCGAGGACCCCGCGGAAATCAACCTCGCGGGCATCAATCAGGTCAACATCAACGAAAAGGCCGGTCTCACGTTCGCCGGCGCCCTGCGCGCATTCCTGCGCCAGGATCCGGACATCATCATGGTCGGCGAGATTCGCGACCTCGAAACCGCCGAAATTGCCATCAAGGCCGCTCAAACCGGCCACCTGATGCTGTCCACCCTGCATACCAACGATGCTCCGACCACGCTCGAACGCCTTCGCAACATGGGCGTCGCGCCGTTCAACATTGCTTCGTCGGTCATCCTGATCACGGCACAACGGCTTGCACGCCGCCTGTGCTCCTGCAAGAAACCCATGGACATCCCGGTCGAGGCATTGCTGCAGGCCGGATTTTCGGCTGAGGACATCGACGGCAGCTGGCAGCCCTACGGTCCGGTCGGTTGCGAAAAATGCGGTGGCTCAGGCTACAAGGGCCGGGTCGGCATCTATCAGGTCATGCCGATCTCGGAAGAGATGGCACGCATCATCATGACCAACGGCAACTCGATCGACATCGCCGAACAGGCGCGTGCCGAAGGCGTCCGCGACCTGCGCGGCTCAGGCCTGCTCAAGGTCAAACAGGGCATGACGTCGCTCGAAGAAATCCTCGCCAATACCAACGACTGAACGGACACCCCCTTCGATGGCCACCACGACTTCCGCAAGACGCGCAGCGCTGACCCGCCCGAAGGATGACCTGTATCAGTGGGAGGGCAAGGACAAGAATGGGCGGATCGTCCGCGGAGAACTGCGTTGCAGCGGTGAAAACGTCGTGCATGTCACGATGCGCCGCCAAGGGGTCATCGTCACCAAGGTGCGCAAGCAGAAGCTCTCGCGCGGCCGCCGCA
This sequence comes from Pseudazoarcus pumilus, assembly GCA_033837965.1. GTDB lineage: Bacteria > Pseudomonadota > Gammaproteobacteria > Burkholderiales > Rhodocyclaceae > Pseudazoarcus > Pseudazoarcus pumilus_A. The sequence continues at coordinate 171 of JAJLLM010000047.1, read as the reverse complement.
TCACCGACAAGGACATCGCCCTGTTCACGCGTCAACTTGCCACCATGATGCGCTCCGGCGTACCCATGCTGCAGGCCTTCGACATCGGCATCAAAGGCGCGACCAATCCGACATTCGCGCGCATGATCAACGACATCCGCAACGATGTCGCCAGCGGCTCCAGTCTGTCCG
>JAJLLM010000046.1:0-8288 GCA_033837965.1 Pseudazoarcus pumilus | reverse complement strand
TCGGTCTCGTTGCGCTGGTACTGCATGCGGATGAGCTGGGCGATCACGTCGCGCTGGCCCATCTTGTCGTGCACGCGCAGCGTCATCACCATCTGGTGGTAGTCGCTGGGGTTGCCGATGCCGTAGATGGCCGAGACGGTGGCCACGATGACCACGTCCCGACGCTCGAGCAGGCTCTTGGTGGCCGACAGGCGCATCTGTTCGATGTGCTCGTTGATCGACGAGTCTTTCTCGATGAACAGGTCGCGCGACGGCACGTAGGCCTCGGGCTGGTAATAGTCGTAGTAGCTGACGAAATACTCGACCGCGTTCTCCGGCAGGAACTCGCGGAATTCGGCGTAGAGCTGCGCCGCCAGCGTCTTGTTCGGTGCCAGCACCAATGCCGGCCGGCCGGTACGCGCGATCACGTTGGCCATGGTGTAGGTCTTGCCCGAGCCGGTCACCCCCAGCAGGGTCTGGAACATCAGCCCGTCGCCGATGCCTTCGACCAGCTTTTCGATGGCCGCAGGCTGGTCTCCGGCGGGCGGAAACGGCTGGTGCAGCCGGAAAGGGCTACCCTCGAAGGTGATGACGCTGTCCGTGCCCGTGGGGCTTGTCATGGTAGACTCTTGCTCCTGTGCGCGGACCGGAAAACGGCAGTTCCGGAAGGAACCGCCCGCCGGCCCGGACCGCCGATTATTTCGCAAATTGCCGCTCAAGGCACGGCCCCATCGACCCCGTCAGCAGATGCGGGTTCCTGTCTTGCGGCTCAAAACTCAAAGGGAATGGACATGTCAGCTTCGATCTTCGCCAACGTCGAAATGGCCCCGCGTGACCCCATCCTGGGTCTCACCGAGGCCTTCAACGCCGATACGCGCACCGAGAAAGTGAACCTCGGCGTCGGCGTCTACCAGGACGACAACGGCAAGATTCCGCTGCTGGCCTGCGTCAAGGCCGCCGAGAAGGCCCGCGTCGAAGCCGGCCTGCCGCGCGGCTACCAGCCCATCGAGGGCGCTGCCGCCTACAACGGCGCGGTGCAGAGCCTGCTGTTCGGCGCCGACTCCGAAGTGGTCAAGTCCGGCCGCGTCGCCACCTTCGAAACCCTCGGCGGCACCGGCGCGCTGAAGGTCGGCGGTGACTACCTCAAGCAACTGCTGCCGAACGCCACGATGTACATCTCCGACCCGAGCTGGGAAAACCACCGCCAAGTCTTCGAGTCCATCGGCTTCAAGGTCGAAACCTACCCGTACTACGACGCCGCCACGCGCGGCGTGAACTTCGCCGGCATGAAGGCCAAGCTCGCCAGCCTGCCGGCCGGCTCCGTCGTGCTGCTGCACGCCTGCTGCCACAACCCGACCGGCGCCGACATCACCGAAGCCCAATGGGGTGAAGTGGTCGAGGCCTGCCGCGCGCAGAAACTCGTGCCCTTCCTCGACATCGCCTATCAGGGCTTCGGCGACGGCCCCGAGGCCGACACCGCGGCCGTGCGCATGTTTGCCGCCAGCGGGATGCAGTTCGTCGTGGCCAGCTCGTTCTCCAAGAACTTCTCGCTGTACGGCGAGCGCGTCGGCGCGCTGTCCATCGTCACCGAGAGCAAGGAAGAAGCCGCTCGCGTGCTGTCCCAGGTCAAGCGCGTGATCCGCACCAACTACTCCAACCCGCCGACCCACGGCGGCATCGTTGCAGCAGCCGTGCTGAACTCCCCGGAACTGCGCAAGCAGTGGGAAGAAGAACTCGCCGGCATGCGTGACCGCATCCGCGCCATGCGCACCGGTCTCGTCGACAAGCTCAAGGCGGCCGGCGTGAAGCAGGACTTCTCCTTCGTCATCGCCCAGCGCGGCATGTTCTCCTACACCGGCCTGTCCAAGGATCAGGTGGACCGCCTGCGCGAGGAGTTCGGCATCTACGCCGTCGGCACCGGCCGCATCTGCCTGGCTGCGCTGAACAGCCGCAACATCGACTACGTGGCCAAGGCCATCGCAGCAGTCGTTCAATAAAGGCAATCCTTTCTTGACCATGAGGCGCGCGTTGCCTAGAATGCGCGCCTCTGTTCCCCGATAGCTCAGTCGGTAGAGCAACGGACTGTTAATCCGTGTGTCCCTGGTTCGAGCCCAGGTCGGGGAGCCAAAACATCGCGCAACGCCTCCGGCGGTGTGCATCAGACACCGAGCAACACCCCTACAATTCCCCGATAGCTCAGTCGGTAGAGCAACGGACTGTTAATCCGTGTGTCCCTGGTTCGAGCCCAGGTCGGGGAGCCAGACAAGCAGAAGGCCGATCCGCAAGGATCGGCCTTCTGCTTTTGCGCGGGTGCTCTGAGGCACCCTGTCTCCTGCCATCCATTCCACGTCAGTGGAACTGCTCCTCCTCGGTCGACCCGGTCAGCGCGGTCACGCTGGACTTGCCGCCCTGGATCACGGTGGTGACGTCGTCGAAGTAGCCGGTGCCGACTTCCTGCTGGTGCGACACGAAGGTGTAGCCGCGCTCGCGTGAGGCGAATTCGGGCTCCTGCACTTTCTCGACATAGGCTGTCATGCCGCGACGGGCGTAGTCGTGTGCCAGATCGAAGGCGTTGAACCACATCGAGTGGATGCCGGCCAGCGTGATGAACTGGTACTTGTAGCCCATCGCACCCAGCTCGCGCTGGAATTTGGCGATGGTCGCGTCGTCGAGGTTCTTCTTCCAGTTAAACGACGGCGAGCAGTTGTAGGCCAGCATCTTGCCGGGATGCACGCGCTGCACGGCCTCGGCAAAGCGCTTGGCGAAGTCGAGGTCCGGCGTGCCGGTCTCGCACCACACCATGTCGGCGTATTCGGCGTAGGCCACGGCGCGCGACACGGCCTGCTCGAAGCCCTTGTAGGTGCGGTAGAAACCTTCCGGCGTGCGCTCACCGGTGACGAAGGGCTTGTCGTTCTCGTCGTGGTCGCTGGTCAGCAGATCGGCCGCTTCGGCGTCGGTGCGGGCGATCACCAGCGTCGGCACGCCCATCACGTCGGCCGCCAGACGCGCAGCAATCAGCTTCTGATTGGCCTCGTTGGTCGGCAGCAGTACCTTGCCGCCGAGGTGGCCGCATTTCTTCACCGACGAAAGCTGGTCTTCCCAGTGCACACCGGCGGCACCCGCGTTGATCATGGCTTTCATCAGCTCGAAGGCGTTCAGCACGCCGCCGAAACCGGCCTCGGCATCGGCCACGATGGGCGCGAAATAGTCGACGTAGCCAGGATCACCGGGATTGACGTTCTTGCTCCACTGGATCTGGTCGGCGCGCTGGAAGGTGTTGTTGATGGCCTGCACCACCTGCGGCACCGAGTTCACCGGGTACAGCGACTGGTCCGGGTACATCGCTCCATACGTGTTGTTGTCCGCCGCCACCTGCCAGCCGGACAGGTAGATGGCCTTCACGCCGGCCTTCACCTGCTGCATGGCCTGCCCGCCCGTGAGCGAACCGAGGCAGTTCACATAGGGCGTCTCGGTAACCAGTTTCCACAGCTTCTCCGCGCCGACACGGGCGAGCGTGCTCTCGGGCTGGATGGAGCCGCGCAGCCGCACCACGTCGGCGGCCGAGTACGGGCGCTTGATGCCCTTCCAGCGGGGGTTGGTTGCCCAGTCTTTCTCGAGGGCGGCAATCTGCTGCTCACGGGTGGCGTTCATGGCGGACTCCTGTAGGCCGGTAGTGGATCGAAAAGGCCGTCACAGCACGACGGCACGTGGGACTCAGTATAAGCAGCATGTGCTTCCGCAACAATAACTCTTATATAAGATATAAGATTTTTCTTTTTAAGTTATTTCAATAACTTGCTTAATACGTTTTGAATTGCGAAACGCCGTTTGTCTTTGTGAAACGAACGCTTGCTGCAATGCAGGATGACGCCCGTACACACAAGTTCGTCCAGTGACGGACACTTTTTCCCTGCGCGCTTGTCACCCCGGGCGTCATTCACAACGATTCACGTCTGCGCCGCTGCGTCGGCGACGGCCTGAGGACCCGCCCATGAACCGCCCCACCGCCGCCCGCTGGCACCGCCTTGTCGCCCTCCCGATCTTGCTGCTCACCAGCGCTCTGGCACACGCCGAAGCGGCGCCCGTGGTGCTCGGCACGGTGGAGCGCGGTCCGCGCATCGAGGAGATCGCGCTGAACGGCACGGTCACCGCGCTGCGCAACGCCGAGCTGTCGGTGTCGGTCGAGGGGCTGGTCACGCGGCTGGCGGTCGACACCGGCGACCGCGTCGCGGCGGGTGACGAGCTGCTCGTGCTCGATACCGAGCTTGCCCGGCTCGAAGGCGAGCGCGCCCGCGCCGAAACCCGCGAGGCCGAACGACGACTCACGGAAGCCGAACGACTGCTCGCCGAAGGCCGCTCAGCGCGCGGCGGGCGCGCCATCGCGGCAACCGAGGTCGAACGCCGCGCGAGCGAAGTCGCGGTGGCCGAGGCGGTACTGGCCCGCGCGCGCGCCGCCGAGCAACTGCAGGCCGCGCGCATCGCGCGCCACACGCTGCGCGCGCCCTTCAGCGGCGTGGTGGCGGCTCGCCACGTCGATCCCGGCGAATGGGTACAGCCCGGTACGGCAGCCTTCGCGCTGGTCGACACCGATGCGCTGCGCCTCGACTTCCAAGCGCCGCAGCGCGCCGCGGCGCTGCTTGGCACGAGCAGCGAACTGCTGGTCGAACTGCCCGACGGCGCAACACACCCGGTGGCCATCGCCACCTGGCTGCCGGTCAGCGACGAGCGCGCTCGCACCTTCCTGCTGCGCGCGCAGGCGCCCGCCGGCAACGGGCTGGCGCCGGGCATGGCGGTGCGCGCGACGCTGCGCCTGCTACGCGACGGCGAGGCGCTGTCGGTGCCGCGCGATGCGGTCAACCGGCACCCGGACGGGCGCGTGACGGTATGGGTGGCAGAGCCTGGCGACAGGCCCGAGCTATTCAAGGTGCGCGAGCAGCGCATCGAGGTGGTCGGCCAGACCGGTTCCCGCGCCTACATCACCAACGGGCTCGCTGGCGGCGAGCGCATCGTCGTGCGCGGCAACGAGGCCCTGCGGCCGGGCGCGCAGGTCCGCGCCACGGGCGACTGAGCGATGTTCGCCCACATCATCCGCCGCGGCACGCTGGTGGCCGTCGTCGCACTGATCGTGCTGGTGCTGGGCATCGCCGCCGCAGTGCGCATCCCAATCCAGATGATTCCCGACCTCGAAGTGCGCACCATCTCGGTCGAGACACGTTGGCCCGGCGCAACCCCGCAGGACGTCGAGAAAGACATCGTCGTCGAACAGGAACGCTACCTGCGCAACGTGCCCAACCTGCAGCGAATGACCGCCATCGCAGCCAGCGGCTCGGCCGAGATCGAGCTGGAATTCCCCTTCGGCGTGGACGTCACGCAGGCGCTGATCGAGGTCAACAACGCGCTGAGCCAGGTGCCGGGCTACCCCCGCAATGTCGACCAGCCGCGCGTCGTGGCCACCTCGTTCTCGGCCAACTCCTTCATGTACTTCGCCATCGGCCCGCTGGAGGGCAACCCGCGCGGGCTGGACGTGCGGCTGATGCAGGATTTCGTCGAGGACCGCGTGCGCCCGCGCATGGAGAGCGTGGCCGGCGTGTCCGAAGTCGGCGTGAGTGGCGGGCTGGCGCGCCAGCTGCAGGTGCTGGTGGATGCCGACGCGCTGGCGCAGCGCGGGCTGGGCCTCACCGACGTGCGCGACGCCATCCGCGCGCGCAATCAGGACATCTCCGGCGGAGAGGTCACCGCCGGCAAGCGCCGCTACCTGCTGCGCACGGTCGGCCGCTTCCAGACCCCCGAAGACCTCGCCCGCCTCGTGCTGCTGCGCGAGGGTGACAGCGTGGTCCGCCTCGGCGACGTGGCCGAGGTGCGGCAGGACAACGAGCGCGCACGCTACGTCAGCCGCTACAACGGCAACCCGCGCATCAGTCTGTCGGTGCGCCGCCAGCCCGGCTCCAACGTCATCGAGATCAAGCGTGCGATGCTGGCCGAGGTCGAGGACATCAACGCCGAAGTGCTGCACCCGGCCGGCATGCACCTGCAGCTCATCTCGGACGACGCGCGCTATGTGTCGGCATCCATCGTCAACGTCTGGACCAACCTCGCCATCGGCGCGGTCTTCGCCACGCTGGTGATGTTCGCCTTCCTGCGCTCGGGGCGCGCCACGCTGGTCGGCGTGATCGGCATTCCGCTGTGCGCGGTGGTCGCCTTCCTCGCGCTGATGCTGGGCGGGCGCACGATCAACGTCATCTCGCTGGCCGGCGTGGCCTTCGCCATCGGCATGACCATCGACAACAGCATCGTCGTGCTGGAGAACATCGAGCGCTACCGCCGCCGCGGGCTGGACCGCATCGAATCCGCACTGCAGGGCGTACGCGAGGTGTGGCCGGCAGTGCTGGCCTCCACCATGACCACGGTGCTGGTGTTCCTGCCCATCCTGTTCATCGCCGAGGAAGCCGGGCAGTTGTACTCCGACGTCGCCATCGCCATCTCGGGCGCAATCCTCGCCTCCATGGCGACCGCCATCACGCTGATCCCCTCACTCAGCGCGCGGCTCGACTTCGGCCGCCGCGAGGGCGACGCCGGACAGTTCCCGCGCCTCAACGCCGCACTGCGCCGCATCATCGAAACCCCCGCGCGGCGCGCCGTCGCGGTCGGCGGCACGGTGGCCGGCGCGGTGCTGATCATCGCCCTGCTCACCCCGCCGGCCGAATACCTGCCCGAGGGCGAGGAGCCCAAGACCTTCGCGTCCATGAACGCCCCGCCCGGCTACAACCTGCAGACCATGGACGAGATCGCGCGCGAGGTCGAAGCCCATTTCCTGCCCCACGTCGGCGCCGACCCCGGCCCCTGGGAGCGCGGCGAGACCGCCGTGCCGCCGATGCGCTACCTCAACATGTTCTACGACGCGTCACGCCTGCGCATCATCTCGGAGACCGAGGACGCGGCTGACATCGAGCCGCTGATGGACGCCCTCACCGCACACTATGAGCGCTACCCCGGTATGCGCGCCTTCGCCGCCAAGGGTTCCATCATCTCCAGCAACGACGGCGGCACGCGCAGCATCACGCTCGACATCTCCGGCCCCAACCTCGCCATCATCTACGAGACCGCCCGCGCCATCGAACGCCGCGCGCGCGAGCTGTTCACCAACCCGCGCATCCAGAGCAACCCCTCCAGTCTCACGCTGGCGCAGCCGCTGGTGCAGATCCGCCCCGACTGGGACCGCGCCGCCGAGCTGGGTCTGTCGGCCGACGCCATCGGCTTCAGCGTCGCGGCCATGACCGACGGCAGCTTCGTCGACGAGTTCTTCCTCGACGACGAGAAGATCGACATCTACCTCTATGGCAGCGACCCCGCCTCGCCGCCGCGGCTGGAAGGCGTACCCGGACTGCTGCTGCGCACGCCCGAAGGCGCAACGCTGCCGCTCGAATCCATTGCCGAAATCGAGGAACTGGCCGACACCATCTGGGTACGCCGCGTCGACGGCCGCCGCACCGTCACGATGAACATCATCCCGCCCGAGGACGTTGCGCTGGAAACCGGCGTGGACATGGTGCGCACGGACATCCTCGGCGCCATGCGCGCGGCCGGCGAACTGCGCGAGGACGTGTCGGTGGCCCTCTCCGGCGCCAGCGACGCGCTGGAGCGCACGCGCGACGCACTCTCCGGCAACTTCGCCATCGCGCTGGTCATCGTGTACCTGCTGCTGGTCGCCATCTTCACGCACTGGGGCTACCCGCTGATCATCATGACCGCCATCCCGCTCGGCATCGCCGGCGGCATCGTCGGTCTGGCGCTGATGAACCTCGTCGGCGGCCTGCTGCCGCTGGCCGGGCTGCAGCCGCTGAGCCAGCCCTTCGACATGATCACCATGCTCGGCTTCCTGATCCTGATGGGCACGGTGGTGAACAACCCCATCCTCATCGTCGACCAGACCCGCCGTAACCTGCACGATCACATGGAGCCGGTCGAAGCCGTCGCCGAGGCCATCCGCGCGCGCCTGCGCCCCATCGCCATGACCACCCTCACCACGCTGTGCGGTATCGCGCCGCTGGTGCTGATTCCGGGTGAAGGTACCGAGCTCTACCGCGGCGTCGGCGCCATCGTGCTGTTCGGTCTGCTCGGCGCCGCCATCGTCACGCTCACCTTCCTGCCCGCCCTGCTGGTGTTCGTCATCGGCATCGTGCGCCGGCTGGGCCTCGACGGAGCCACAGTGCGCCATACTGGCGCACCATGATCGAAGCCCTCATCCGACTCCTCACGCGCTCCATCGACAACTTCGAGCGCCGCTGGGGCATGCGCGACGACCGCAAGGA
>JAJLLM010000045.1:0-7873 GCA_033837965.1 Pseudazoarcus pumilus | reverse complement strand
CGAGGTGGTGTTCAACACCTCGATGACGGGCTATCAGGAAATCCTGACGGATCCCAGCTACTGCCGCCAGATCGTCACGCTGACCTATCCCCATATCGGTAATACCGGCGTCAATGCCGAAGACGTCGAAGCTGATCGCGTGCATGCCGCCGGCCTGGTCATCCGCGACCTGCCGCTGCTGACCTCCAATTTCCGTTGCGAACAGACGCTGGATGCCTATCTCAAGGCCCAGAACGTCGTCGCCATTGCCGACATCGATACGCGCAAGCTCACCCGTGTGTTGCGCGAGAAGGGTGCGCAGGGCGGTGCCATCGTCACGGCGTCGGCCGGGCAGGTGCCCGATGTCGAGGCTGCTCTGGCCGCTGCGCGCGGTTTCCCCGGTTTGGCCGGCATGGATCTGGCCAAGGTGGTATCGGCCACCGATACCGTCGAATGGACGCAGGGCGAGTGGGTGCTGGGCGAGGGCTACACGCAGCCTGCCAGCCCGCGCTTTCATGTGGTGGCCTACGACTTCGGCGTGAAGCGCAACATCCTGCGCATGCTCACCAGCCGCGGCTGTCGCCTCACCGTCGTGCCGGCGCAGACGCCGGCCGCCGAGGTGCTGGCGATGAATCCGGACGGGGTGTTCCTGTCCAATGGTCCGGGCGATCCCGAACCGTGCGATTACGCGATTGCCGCCATCCGCGAGATTCTCGCTGCAAAGGTGCCGACCTTCGGCATCTGTCTGGGTCACCAGCTGCTGGCGCTGGCCTCGGGCGCGAAGACGCTGAAGATGAAATTCGGCCACCACGGCGCCAACCACCCGGTCAAGGATCTGGAAACCGGTCAGGTGCTGATCACCAGCCAGAACCACGGTTTTGCGGTGGATCCGGCCAGCATGCCGTCCAACCTCAAGGTCACGCACGCTTCGCTGTTCGACGGCTCCAATCAGGGCATCGCGCGCACCGACGTGCCGGCGTTCTCGTTCCAGGGACACCCGGAAGCGAGCCCGGGGCCGCATGACGTGTCCTATCTGTTCGACCGCTTCGTGAAGATGCTCGAAGCCGGCAAGTGAGGAATTCGGTGGCAGCCGCGGCTGCCACTTTTTTGGTAATACCGAGGTCAGCTGATGCCCAAGCGCACAGACATTCAAAGCATTCTCATCATCGGCGCCGGCCCCATCGTGATCGGCCAGGCGTGCGAGTTCGACTACTCCGGCGCGCAGGCCTGCAAGGCGCTGCGCGAAGAGGGTTACCGGGTCATCCTGGTCAACTCCAACCCGGCCACCATCATGACCGATCCGGGCACGGCCGACGTGACCTACATCGAGCCCATCACCTGGCAGGTGGTCGAGCGCATCATCGCCAAGGAGCGCCCGGACGCAGTGCTGCCGACCATGGGCGGTCAGACCGCGCTGAACTGCGCGCTCGATCTGGCCAAGCATGGCGTGCTGGAAAAGTACGGCTGTGAGCTGATCGGTGCCTCGCGCGAGGCCATCGACAAGGCCGAGGACCGCCTCAAGTTCAAGGACGCCATGACCAAGATCGGTCTTGGCTCGGCACGTTCCGGCATTGCCCACAGCATGGAAGAGGCGCTTCAGGTACAGGGCGGCATCGGCTTCCCGGTCATCATCCGCCCGAGCTTCACGCTGGGTGGTACGGGCGGCGGCATCGCCTACAACATGGAAGAGTTCGAGGAGATCTGCAAACGCGGTCTCGAAGCGAGCCCGACCAACGAGCTGCTGATCGAGGAAAGCCTGATCGGCTGGAAAGAGTACGAGATGGAAGTCGTGCGTGACCGCGCCGACAACTGCATCATCGTGTGCTCGATCGAGAACCTCGACCCGATGGGCGTGCACACCGGTGACTCGATCACCGTTGCGCCGGCGCAGACGCTGACCGACAAGGAATACCAGATCCTGCGCAACGCCTCGATCGCCGTGCTGCGCGAGATCGGCGTGGATACCGGCGGTTCCAACGTGCAGTTCGCGATCAATCCGAAAGACGGTCGCATGATCGTCATCGAGATGAACCCGCGCGTGTCGCGCTCCTCCGCACTTGCCTCCAAGGCCACCGGCTTCCCGATCGCCAAGGTCGCGGCCAAGCTGGCCTGCGGCTACACGCTGGATGAACTGAAGAACGACATCACCGGCGGCGCTACGCCGGCGTCCTTCGAGCCGTCGATCGACTACGTCGTCACCAAGATTCCGCGTTTCGCCTTCGAGAAATTCCCGCAGGCCAACGACCGCCTGACCACGCAGATGAAGTCGGTCGGCGAAGTCATGGCGATGGGCCGCAGCTTCCAGGAGTCCTTCCAGAAGGCGCTGCGCGGCCTCGAAGTGGGCGTGTATGGCCTGGACGAAGTCGAGACCGACCGCGAGGACCTTGAGCACGAGCTGATCTATCCGGGCGCGCAGCGCATCTGGTACGTCGGCCAGGCCTTCCGCGAGGGTTATACGCTGGAGCAGGTGTTCAACCTGACCAAGATCGATCCGTGGTTCCTCGCCCAGATCGAGGACATCGTCGCCACAGAGAAGACGCTGGCCGGCCGTTCGCTCAAGGCCATTGCCGCCGACGAACTGCGCGCGCTCAAGCGCAAGGGCTTCTCGGACCGTCGCATCGCCAAGCTGCTGGGCGCCGACGAGACCGCCGTGCGTCTGCACCGCCATGCGCTGGGTGTACGTCCGGTGTACAAGCGCGTCGACACCTGCGCGGCCGAATTTGCTACGTCCACCGCCTACATGTATTCGACCTACGAGGACGAGTGCGAGGCCCGCCCCACCGGCAAGCGCAAGATCATGGTGCTCGGCGGTGGCCCGAACCGCATCGGTCAGGGTATCGAGTTCGACTACTGCTGCGTGCATGCTGCGCTGGCACTGCGCGAAGACGGTTACGAGACCATCATGGTCAACTGCAACCCGGAGACCGTGTCGACCGACTATGACACCTCCGACCGCCTGTACTTCGAGCCGATCACGCTGGAAGACATCATCGAGATCGTGCATATCGAGCAGCCCGAGGGCGTCATCGTGCAGTTCGGCGGTCAGACCCCGCTCAAGCGCGCCCGTGCGCTCGAAGCCAACGGTGTGCCGATCATCGGCACCAGCCCGGACATGATCGACGCGGCCGAAGACCGCGAGCGTTTCCAGAAACTGCTGCAGGACCTCGGTCTGCGCCAGCCGCCCAACCGCACCGCGCGTACGCCGGAGGATGCGGTGCGCCTGGCAGCCGAGATCGGCTATCCGCTGGTGGTGCGCCCGAGCTACGTGCTGGGTGGTCGTGCCATGGAAATCGTGCATGAGCAGCGCGATCTCGAGCGCTACATGCGTGAGGCCGTGAAGGTCTCGAACGAGTCGCCCGTGCTGCTCGACCGCTTCCTCAACGATGCCACCGAGGTGGATGTCGATGCGCTGTCCGACGGCCAGCAGGTCATGATCGGCGGCATCATGGAGCACATCGAACAGGCCGGCGTGCACTCCGGCGACTCGGCCTGCTCGCTGCCGCCGTACACGCTGTCGGCCGCGCTGCAGGATGAACTGCGCCGTCAGACCGAGGCGATGGCCAAGGCGCTCAACGTGTGCGGCCTGATGAACGTGCAGTTCGCCATCCAGGGCGAGGGTGATAACGCCACGGTGTTCGTGCTCGAAGTAAACCCGCGCGCCTCGCGTACCGTGCCCTTCGTCTCCAAGGCCTGCAGTCTGCCGCTGGCCAAGATCGCCGCGCGCTGCATGGCCGGTCAGAGTCTGGCCAGCCAGGGCGTGACCGGCGAGATCGTGCCGGCCTATTACTCGGTCAAGGAAGCGGTGTTCCCGTTCGTGAAGTTCCCGGGCGTCGATACCATCCTCGGCCCCGAGATGAAGTCCACCGGCGAGGTCATGGGCGTAGGCCGCAGCTTCGCCGAAGCCTTCATCAAGTCGCAGCTGGGTGCCGGTGTGCGTCTGCCCGAGGAAGGGCAGGTGTTCATCAGCGTCAAGCCGACCGACCGCCCGGCGGCAGTCGAGGTGGCGCGCACGCTGCACGAGATCGGTTTCGGCCTGATCGCCACGCGTGGCACGGCCGGTGCGCTGACCGAAGCCGGTCTGCCGGTGAAGGTCATCAACAAGGTGACCGAAGGCCGTCCGCACATCGTCGACCTGATCAAGAACAATGAGATCAGCCTGGTCATCAACACCGTCGAGGAGCGCCGTCAGGCCATCGTCGATTCGCGTTCGATCCGCACCAGCGCGCTGGCGGCCAAGGTGACGGTGTTCACCACCATCGAGGGCGCGCGTGCCGCCTCCATCGGCATGCGTGACAATGCCGCCGAGATCGACGTGTACAGCCTGCAGGAACTGCATGCGGAGTTGGGAGGCGGGCAATGAGCAAGACCCCGCTGACCGTGCGCGGCGCCGAGCTGCTGCGTGAAGAGCTGCACCGCATGAAGACCGTCGATCGCCCCAATGTGATCGCGGCCATTGCGGAAGCGCGTTCCCACGGCGATCTGTCCGAGAACGCCGAGTACGACGCTGCCAAGGAGCGCCAGGGCTTTGTCGAGGGGCGTATCAAGGAGCTTGAATCCAAGCTGGCGAATGCGCAGATCATCGACCCGGCCACGCTGGATGCCGACGGCCGTTGCGTGTTCGGTGCCACTGTGGATCTGGAGGATCTCGAATCCGGCGACGAAGTGACTTACCAGATCGTCGGTGACGACGAAGCCGACGTGAAGGCCGGCAAGATCTCGGTCAGTTCGCCCATCGCACGTGCGCTGATCGGCAAGTACGCCGGCGATGTGGCCGATGTGCAGGCGCCGGGTGGTGTGCGCTCGTATGAAGTCATCGACGTCCGCTACCTCTGAGGCGTCGCTCGGCGCCATCCTGCGCGGCGTGCTGACGCGGCAGATCGACAATCTGTTGCTGGCGCTGGTGGTGTTCTGGGCTGGCGCCTTGTGGACGGTGGGTTTCGTCGTGGCGCCGGTACTGTTCGAGTTGATCTCCGAACGTGCGTTGGCCGGCAGCATCGCCGGTCGCCTGTTTCACAGCACCTGGTGGATTTCGTATGTGGTCGGCGGCTGTGTGCTGCTGCACGCGCTGGCGCGTGGCGCCGCGCGCTCGGCGGTGTTCTGGCTGGCTGCTGCAATGATTGCGCTGTCGCTGATCAGTGCTCTTGGCATCCAGCCGCAGATTGCCGAATTGCGCGCGAACATGGGTGCCGACGAGGCGCTGCGGGCGCGCTTTGCGATGTGGCACGGCGTGTCGAGCATGCTCTACGCAGTGCAGAGCGTGCTGGCTGTGGTGCTGGTGGTGAAGTTCGCGCGCGGACTTCCGCGCTGACGGGCCGGGGCGCATAGCGCCCTCAGCCGCTTGCTGCCTGGCTCAGCCGGGCTTGCGCGGACTGCGGCGGGCGGCCAGGCGCTTTTTCTCGGCGGCAGCCTGCATCAGGGCGGTGCGGCGGGCGTTGGCGGCAAAGGCACGCGCGGACTTCGCGACCGAAGGACGCTTGTTGCCACGCGGCTCGGCCTTCGCGGCGGTCTTGCTGACGGTTTCCTCGCGGCGCTGACGCCACACGATCAGGATGTTGCCGATGTGCTGGACGGGCGCGGCTTCGAGCTGGGCGCACAGATCCAGCATGAGGGCGTCGCGCGCATCGCGCTCGGCACCTTGCACCTTGATCTTGATGAGCTCGTGCGCCTGCAGCGAACGGTCGATCTCGCCCATCACCGCAGGGGTCAGGCCGTTGCCGGCAATGGTCACGACGGGGTTCAGGTGGTGCGCTGCCGCACGGAATTCGCGGCGTTGCGCGGGGGTGAGCTCGATCATCTTTTTTCTCAGAAATTCAAGGGCGGAATTGTACTCCGATGAAGCGTACCCGGACCAGCAAAGCCTGGATGATGGAACATGTGACGGACGCCTGGGTGCAGCGCGCCAAGGCCGAGGGCTATCGTTCGCGCGCGGCCTTCAAGCTGATCGAGATCGACGAGCGTGACCGGCTGCTGAAACCGGGTGCAGTCGTGGTCGACCTCGGCGCGGCGCCGGGCTCCTGGTGTCAGGTGGTGGTGAAGAAGGTTGGCCCCAAGGGACGGGTCTTCGCGCTCGATCTGCTGGAGATCGAGCCGGTAACGGGTGTGGATTTCCTGCAAGGTGATTTCACCGAGGATGCCGTGCTGGAGGCGCTGGAAGCGCGGCTCGACGGGCAGGCCGTGGATGTCGTGCTGTCGGATATGGCGCCCAACATGTCGGGCATTGAGCTGGTCGACCAGGCACGGTCCATCCATCTGGCGGAGTTGGCGCTGGATTTCTGCGAGCATCACCTGAAGCCGGGTGGCGCCTTCGTGGTCAAGGTCTTCCAGGGGCAGGGCTTCATGGAGTTCCGTGAAGCGGCGCAGAAGCGCTTCAAGTCATTTCAGGTACGCAAGCCGAAGGCTTCGCGCGACCGCAGCGCCGAGGTCTATCTGCTCGGCACGGGTTTTCTCGGCGGGCGCTGAAGGCGCTGCTCACGGACGGTTCATCATGCACATCGACATCAATGTGGTCTCCGACTTCGTCTGCCCGTGGTGCTTTCTCGGCCGCGACAGGCTGATGCGCGCCGTGGCGCAGTTTTCCGAGGCCTATCCCGAACATCCGGTGCGCATCCACTGGCTGCCGTACTTCCTCAACCCGGATACGCCCGCGGCCGGCGAGCCGTACCGTCCGTTCCTGGAGAAGAAGTTCGGCAATGCGCGCGCGGTCGACGCGCTGTTCGCCCGTGTTCGCGAGGCGGCGCAGCCTGACGGGCTGGAACTGGCCTTCGAGCGGATCACCCAGCGTCCGAACACCTTGCACGCGCATCGCCTGATTTACCGGGCGCAGAGCCGCGGCGCGCGGCCGGAACGCATCCAGGCGTTGGTAGGTGGGGTGTTCGAGGCGTACTTCCAGCGCGGGCAGGATATCGGCAATGTCGAGACCCTGGCCGATATTGCCGCGGCCTGCGGTGAGCGGCGTGAAGCCATCGTGGAATACCTTTCCGGTAACGAGGACGGGGACGCCGTCCGCCGGATGGCCGACCAGGTGTCGCGACAGGGCGTCGAAGGGGTGCCGTTTTTTATCTTCAACCGCAGCCTCGCGGTGTCGGGTGCGCAGTCTCTTGCGGCGCTCGGCGCGGCACTGCGACAGGTCGCCGGGGTGCGGGTGTCGTGAGTATGGGGGGCGATCTGCTGCGGGCTTTCGAGCAGGTTGCGACGCACCACCCGTTGCCCCGTGTGCGTGCGCTGCATCTGCCGCAGGCGTCGGTTTGCGGACGCAAGCAGTCGGCGTTCTGTGCGCTGGAGCTGGATGACGGGACGCTCGGCCTCGCTTATGTGGGGCTGGGCGATGCGCGGTCGCAACTTGCGCAGCTCGAGGGGCTGCAGGGCGTCGGGGCACTCGAATTGCTGCGCTGTTGCACGCGCTCCGACGTCATGGCGCGGGTGCTGGGCTTTGCCGCGACCAATGCGCTGACGCGCTGGTTGTTTGACCGGAGCGGCTTCGTGCCGTCCGAGAGCCGCGATTCGCTGGGTGGCATCGCGGCTGGAGCCGGGGTGCAGGTGGGCATGGTGGGGCTTTTCCTGCCTTTGATCGATCGTGTGCTGGAAACGGGCGCGGCGCTGACGGTGCTGGAGCTGCCGCCGGAGGTGACGGGTCAGCGTGAAGGCTGGCGCGTCACGCTGGACCCTGATGAGCTTGGCACCTGTACCGAAGTGCTATGTACCAGCACGGTGCTGCTCAATGACACATTGGCGGGAATTCGCGCCGCCTGCCGCGCTGCGCGCAACTTCGTGCTGATCGGGCCGGGGGCCGGCTGCCTGCCGGACCCGTTGTTCGAGCGCGGCGTGACCCGCCTGGGCGGAAGCTGGGTGCTGGAGCCGGCAGCGGTGGTGGAGGCACTGGAGCAGGGCCGCACAT
>JAJLLM010000044.1:0-9647 GCA_033837965.1 Pseudazoarcus pumilus | reverse complement strand
GTCGACAGCATCCGCATGGCCGTCGAGCGGGATCGCCAGATCCGCGAACAGCGTGCCGCCCAGAGTGCAACACCCCCACCGCAGTAGCCAACCTTCACAGGAGAGCCACCATGAAAGCCATGCAACTGAAGAAAGCCATCGTCGCCGCCAGCGTCCTCGCCGCGGTCTCCAGCCCCGCGCTGGCCCAGCAGAAAGGCTGGAGCTACGAGCAGGTTGCCGATGCCCTGCATCTGGTGCTGGAAACCGACCGCACGGTGTACACCCGCCTCATCGTCAACCGCCTGGCCAACCAGGAGAAGGTCATCGAGGCGCATGAAGACTGGCTGGAGAAGAAGGCGCTGGTGCTGCCCGCGCAGATGTTCCGTGCCGGTTCCGAAATGGTGGCCGAGAAGGGCGCCAAGTGGAGCTACCGCCTGATCTCAGAGTGGCCCATCAACGACCAGAACGTCGCCCGCACGCCGGCCGAGATGGAAGGCCTGAAGGCCGTCGCCGCCAACGGCGCCAAGCCCTTCTACAAGGAAGAGACCATCGGCGGCACCAAGTACTTCACCGCCGTGTATGCCGACCGTGCCGTGGCGCGCGCCTGCGTGACCTGTCACAACGACCACAAGAGCAGCCCGCGCAACGACTTCAAGATGGGCGAAACCATGGGCGCGGTGGTGCTGCGCCTGCCGATGTAAGGAGCGCCGCGATGATTGCCACCGTTTCCGGGCGTCGTATCGGAACCGTGCTGGCCGCATCGTCCCTGCTCGCTGCCTTTCCCGCCGCCGCCGAGGTGTCGGGAAAGGCGGTGTGGGAGGGGACCTGCGCGCTGTGCCATACCGAACCCATGTCCGGCGCGCCGCAGTTCGGTGACGCCGCCGCCTGGGCCCCTCGCCTTGCCAAGGGCAGCGAGGCCCTCTACGCCAGCGCAATCAACGGTTTCATCGGCCCCAAGGGCGACGAGATGCCGGCGCGTGGCGGCAACGACAGCCTCAGCGATGCCGAGGTGCGTGCCGCCGTCGACTACATGCTCGCGTCCGCCGGCGCGAAGTGATTCCACCCCTTTATCCCAAGGAGCCATCATGGCCGAAGCCAGTCTGTACCAGAAACTCGGCGGCATGCCCGCCGTCAATCTCGCCGTCGACATGTTCTACGACAAGGTGCTTGCCGACGACCGCCTCAAGCACTTCTTTGCCGGCCTCGACATGGGCCGCATGCGCGACCACCAGAAGAAGTTCCTGACCTACGCCTTCGGTGGCACGGCCACCTATGACGGCAAGAACATGCGTGACGCACACGCCCGCCTGGTCACCAACATGGGGCTCAACGACACCCATTTCGACGCGGTGGTCGAGAACCTCGCCGCGGTATTGACCGAACTCGGCGTGGCGCCGGAACTGATCGGCGAAGTGGCCGGTATTGCCGAATCCGTGCGCAACGACGTGCTGTGCCGCTGAGGACTTCGTCGTCTGCCTGATCAAGCCCCGTCTTCGGACGGGGTTTTCGTTTGTGGGCAGTCTGCACCGGCGGGGTGCAGCCCGCCGGATGCCTGCACTGCATGCGTGCGCAGCGCCGCCCCGGTGGCGGCTGTGCAGCCGGAACCGCGACATCCAGCATGCGTCTGTGCTGGCACGCCTCATGCTTTGATGAAACCAGACGCGGGTCGAAGACGACCCGCAGCGGGAAACCGGACAACGGCGTCCATCCCGGATCTGCGACAGCACGTCGCGGCTTCCGGGGTGCGGCGCCGTTTTTCTTTGCTGCGGCTTCCCGTGCATTGCAACGAATCATCAAGGCCCGCGTGAAGCGTGGCCGGGCAGGAGAAACACATGAGCAAGGTCTATCTGGTCGGAGCCGGCCCCGGTGCGGCCGATCTGCTGACACTGCGGGCGGCGCGCCTGCTGACGGACGCTGCCGAGATCGTGCTGGCCGACGATCTGGTGTCCGACGAGGTGTTGGCGATGGTGCGTCCCGGTGCGCGCGTGCTGCGCGTCGGCAAGCGCGCCGGCCGCCCGTCCACGCCGCAGGCCACGATTCACCGCCTGATGGTGCATTTCGCGCGCCGTGGCCGGGTGGTGGTGCGCCTGAAAGGCGGAGACCCCTGTGTGTTCGGGCGTGCCGGGGAAGAGATCGAGGCGCTCGCCGCCGCCGGCATCGAGGCCGAGATCGTGTCCGGCCTGACCGCCGGCATCGCGGTGCCGGCCGCGGTCGGCATTCCGGTCACGCACCGCGCGCATACCCACGGCGTCACCCTCATCACCGCCCACTGTGCCGACGGTTCCGGGCCGGACTGGAAGGCGCTCGCGGCCACCGGCACGACGCTGGTGATCTACATGGGGCTGGCGCGCGTGCTGACCATCGTCGCGCGCCTGATTGCAGCCGGCCTGTCGCCGCGGCTGCCGGCTGCGGCCATCGCCTCCGGCACGCTGGCCATGCAGCGCATGGTGTCCTCCACGCTGGCGGAGCTGCCCGAGCACATCGCGGCGGAAGGTCTGACCGCGCCGACCATCCTCGTCATCGGCGAGGTCGCCGCCTTCGCGCACAGCGCCAACGACCACGCCCGCATCGGCGTGGCGGCATGAGCGGGGCGACCATGGACAGAGCGGAGATCCACTTCATGAAACCCGACAACGGGACCCACGAGACGCGCTCCACCTGCTGCTACTGCGGTACCGGTTGCGGCGTGATCATCGAACATGCGGGTGGCGCCATCACCGGCGTGCGCGGCGACCCGGAGCACCCGGCCAACTTCGGCCGGCTGTGCACCAAGGGCGCCACGCTGCACCTGACCTCCGGCACCGCCGGTCGCGCGCTGCACCCCGAATTGCGCACCTCGCGCGAGGCGCCGCGCCTGCGCACCGACTGGAATACCGCGCTCGACACCGCGGCCGAGCGCTTTGCCGCGATCATCCGCGAGCACGGGCCGGATGCCGTGGCCTTCTACATCGCCGGCCAGTTGCTGACCGAGGACTACTACGTCTTCAACAAGCTCGCGCGCGGGCTGGTCGGCACCAACAACCTCGACTCCAACTCGCGCCTGTGCATGTCCAGCGCGGTGGCCGGCTACAAGAACACTCTGGGCGCCGACAGCGTGCCGGCGAGCTACGAAGACCTCGCGCTGGCCGACCACCTGCTGATCGCCGGTTCGAACACCGCGTGGGCGCATCCCATCGTGTTCCGCCGCATCGAGGACGCCAAACGCGCCAACCCCGATCTCAGCATCACGGTGATCGACCCGCGCCGCACCGAGACCGCCGAGTTCGCCGACCTGCACCTGCAGATCGCGCCCGGCTCGGACCTGCTGCTCTACAACGCCATGCTGCACGTGCTGTTGTGGGACGACCTGATCGACCGCGATTTCATCCGCGCGCACACCAGCGGATTCGACGAGCTGCGCATGCAGCTATCGGAATATTCGCCGGGCAACGTCGCCGCCGCCTGCGGCGTCGAGGCCGCGCAGATCATCGAAGCCGCGCGCCGCTTCGGCAAGGCCAGGGCCGCGCTGTCGATGTGGTGTCAGGGGCTCAACCAGTCGCACCACGGCGTGGCCAACAACGCCGCGCTGATCCACCTCCATCTGGCCACCGGCCACATCGGCCGCCCCGGCGCTGGCCCGTTCTCGCTGACCGGCCAGCCCAACGCCATGGGCGGGCGCGAGGTGGGGGCGCTGGCCTCCATCCTGCCGGCCCACCGCGACCCCAGGAACCCCGAAGACCGCGCCGAAATCGCCCGCCTGTGGGGCGTGCCTGCGCTGCCGGAGAACCCCGGTCTGGCAGCCGTGGGGCTGTTCGATGCCATCGACGCCGGCAAGGTCAAGGCGGTGTACATCGCCTGCACCAACCCGGCGCAGTCGCTGCCCGATCTCAACCGCGTGCGCGCCGCGCTGGAGAAGGCCGAGTTCGTGGTGCTGCAGGAGGCTTACGCCGACACCGAGACCTGCGAGTTCGCCGACCTGCTGCTGCCGGCCGCCGGCTGGGGCGAGAAGTCCGGCACCGTGACCAACTCCGAGCGCCGTGTCACGCGCGTGCGCCCGGCCATCACGCCGCCCGGTGAGGCCCGCCCGGACTGGGACATCACGGCCGATTTCGCGCGCCGGCTGGCCCGTCGCCTGGACAAACCGGAAGCGCTGTTCGCCTTCGATTCCGAAGCCGCGATCTTTGCCGAGCACGTTTCTCTGACGGCCGGCCGCGACTGCGACATGAGCGGTCTGAGCCACGCACTGCTGGAGGCACAAGGGCCGCAGCAATGGCCGTTCAAGCCGGGTGCGACGAGCGGTACCGTGCGCCTCTTTGAGGACGGCGTGTTCCCCACGCCGGACGGCCGCGCGCGCTTCGCGCCGGTCGGCTTTCCGGTCAAGCATTCGCCCACCCCCGAGCCGGCCACCGCGCGCCGCCCCTTCATGCTCACCACCGGGCGTCTGCGCGACCAGTGGCACGGCATGAGCCGCAGCGGCAAGGTGCCGCAACTGTGGGGCCACACGCCGCGCGCCGCGATTGCCGTCAATCCGGTGGATCTGGTGCGTCGCAACCTCACTGCCGGCGAGCTGGTGCGCATCACCGGCGAGCGCGGCGAGATCGTGCTGCCGCTGGAAACCGACGAGGGGGTGGCGCCCGGTCAGGCCTGGATTCCGATGCACTGGGGCGCTGCCTCGCTGGCCCAGGCCGGCCCCAACGTGCTGACTTCTCCGGCAGTGGACCCGGTGTCCGGCCAGCCCGCGCTCAAGCAGGCCGCGGTCGGCATCCTGCCGGCCAAACTCGACTGGCGTGCCGGTTGGGCCGCGGTGGCGCGCGATCAGGCCGAGGCGGTGGCGTGGATGGGGGCGATCCGCCCGCATCTGGCGCAGTTCGGCTATGCCGCGCTGACGCTGACCGGGCGCGAGCAACCCGTTGTGGTGCTGCGCGTGGCCAACGGCTGGGCGTTGCCCGAAGCGCTGCTGGCGCCGCTCGACAGCGCCTTCGGCTGCGCCGAATCCGATCCCGTGTTGCAACTGTCCGACCCGCGGCGCGGCATCGACAAGCGCGCCCGCATCGACGGCGAACGCCTGCTGGCGGTGCGGCTGGCGGGCGAGATGCTGGCCTTCGACTGGCTGGTGGACGCCATGGTGGCCGGCACCGACATCGGCCCGCTGCGCCCGTGGCTGTTCGCACCGCTGGCGACGCCACCGCAGGGCACGGCCAGTGCCGGGCGCACCGTGTGCAACTGCTTCGGCGTGTCCGAGAGCGCGATTCGCGAAGCGGTCGCCGCCGGGGCGGATCTGGACCGTCTGCAGGATCAACTCAAATGCGGCACCTCCTGCGGCTCCTGCCTGCCGGAGTTGCGGCGCATCGTGCGCGCGGGCGCACTTCCCACTGCCGAAAGGAACTGACATGGATGACTCCGCCGTGGTCGAACCGGGCAGCCTGCGCACGGCCGGTGGCCAGCGCTCGCTGCTGCGCTGGGCCTGCATCACCTGGGCCGGGGCCGGGCTCGGGCTGGGGCTGGCGTTTGCCGCCGGCGACTGGGCCCTGCGCACGGTGGCGCTGGTACTGGCGGTCAGTGCCGCGGCCTCCGGCGGCATGGTGCTGCGCGCCGCGCGGCGCCGCCTGCAGGAGCTGGAGCGCTTTGCCAACGAATTGGCCGAGGGCAAGCTCACGGCACGCCTGCCGACGGCCACGGCGGACGAATTCACCGCGCTCGGCGAGTGCTTCAACCGCGCCGCCCGCGGCCTTGCCGCGATGCTCACGGAACTCGGCCGCGCCACCGCCGAACTGCGCAGCGTGTCGGGCGAGGCCGCATCGAATGCCGCCGCCGGCGAGCAGGGCGTGTCCGTGCAGCGCGATACCACGGTGTCGTCGGCCGCCACGCTGGAACAACTCATCACCAGCCTGAGCCAGACCCGCGACGGCGCGGCCGAGGCGGCGGAAGCCGCCGGCGCATCGTCGGCCGAAGCCGAGCGCGGCACCGCCATGGTCGACGGCGTGGCCAGCGCCATGCAGACGCTGGCAGTGGATGTGCGCGCCGCCGCCAGCGCGGCCGGCACGCTGACCGAGCGCTCGCGCGAGATCGACGGCATCGTCGCCACCATTGCCGACATTGCCGGCCGCACCAATCTGCTCGCGCTCAATGCCGCCATCGAGGCAGCCCGCGCCGGCGAGGCCGGGCGCGGTTTTGCGGTGGTGGCCGACGAGGTGCGCCAGCTGGCCGAACGCACCACCGAGGCCACGCGCAGCGTGTCGGAGCTGATCGGCGCCATTCATGGCGACGTCGGCGTGCTCGCCGGCGCCGTGCGCTCGGCCGACGAAAAGGCCGGCGCCAGCGCCGGCGCCGCCGCCGAAGCTTCTGCCGCGCTGGCCTCGATCCGTGCCGCGGCCAGTCAGGCGCTGCTGCACATGACCGACATCGCCGCTGCCAGCCGCGAGCAGAGCACGGCCGGCGAGCGCATCGGCGGCGACATCGAACGCGTTGCCCGGCTGGCCGACGAGAACGCCCAGCGGCTGTCCGAGAGCAGCGAGCTGGCGACCTACCTGCGCCATCTGGTGGGTCGTCTCGAAGAACACCTGCAGCACTATCGCTACGAGTAGGAGCGAATCATGGAAACCGGAATCCTGGGTCTCATCGTGCTGGCGGTACTCGCCGTGGCGATGCCGCTGTGGCTGATGTGTGCGCGCGGGCTGTCGTGGCGCCCGGAGCGCGCGCGGCGTGCGCTGACGGCTTCCGCCGGCATCGTGCAACTGGTGCAGAACGTGCAGCAGCATCGCGGCATGAGCGGCGCCTGGCTGGCCGGCGACAAGGCCTTCGGCGCCAAGCTGCCGGACAAGCAGGCCACCATCGAGCGCCTGTTCGACCAGCTTGACCTGGCGGCCCGTAGCGAATCCACCGAGGCCTATCCGTGCTTCCGCATCGCGGAACTGCGCACGCTGCAGGGCCAGTGGGAAACGCTGACCACCGGCCTGGCGGCCAGCACGCCGGAGAAGAGCTTCCAGGAGCACTGCCAGATCGTCGCAAAACTGCTCGACTGGCTGCGCGCGCTGGGCGAAGCGCGCATCGACCAGCCCGGCGGGCAGTCCCCCACCGGCCCGGCGGTGCGCAATTTCTCGTTCTGCCTGCCGACGCTTGCCGAATGTCTGGGTCAGGCCCGCGCCCTGTCCAGCGCCGCGGCGGCGCGCGGTCAGGTGGCGCCGGTGGCGCGGGTGCGTCTGGTGTTCCTGCTGTCGCGCGCCGAATCACTGCTCGCCTCCGCCTCGCGCGGCGGCGCCGCAACCGAGCAGGATCAGGCCGCGCAGGCCGTACAGAGCTTCATCCACACCCTGCGCGAACGCCTGCTCGGCCCGAGCGGTGTGCATATTCCGGCGGCCGAGTGCTTTGCGCTGGCGACGCAGGCGGTGGACGCCGTGTTTGCCTGGCAGGATCTGGAGCGCCGGCGCATCGCCGTTTCCCTCGGCGTGCGCGCCGGGGCGGAGACGGCCGTCGCGGCCTGAGCGGGCCGGACTGCGGACAGATCAGCCCAGCCTCGCAAAGTCCTCGATCATGCGTCGGCGCAGCGCGGCGTCCGGCAGCGGCCCGGTCAGCGCGCCCATGTTCTCGCGCATGTGCTCCGGGTTGGACGTGGCCGGAATCGCACAGGTCACGGCTGGATGCGAGATGACGAACTTCAGGAAAATCTGAGCCCAGTTCTGGCAGCCGATCTCGCTTGCCCAGCCCGGCAGCGCCTTGCCGCGTACGCGGCTGAACAGCCCGCCGCCGTCGAAGGGGCGGTTGATGATGACCGCGCAGCCGCGCTCGGCGGCCAGCGGCAGCAGCCTTTGCTCGGCCTCGCGGTGTGCGAGGTTGTAGGTGAATTGCACGAAGTCCAGTCGTTCGCGTTGCATCAGCTCGGCGAATTCCGCGTGGCGCCGGCCGTGCGAGGTGGTGATGCCGATGTGGCGTACCGCGCCCTCGCCCTTCATGCGTTTGAGCGTCGGCAGGTGGGCTTGCCAGTCGAGCAGGTTGTGCACCTGCATCAGGCCGAAGTGCTTCAGTCCCCACAGTTGCAGCGAGCGCGCCATCTGGCGCTCGCCCATGGTCTGGCCTGGGGTCCATACCTTGGTGGCGGAATACAGCGCCTCCGCGCCGGGTGTCTGCGGTAGCAGTTCGCCCAGCACCGCTTCGGCGCGGCCGTACATCGGCGACGAATCGATCATCCGCCCGCCCGCAGCGAAGAACTCGCGCAACACCTGCCAGCGTGTCGTGAGGGTGTTGCCGGCGCGGAAGCTCGGCTCCACATCGAAGGTGATCCAGGTGCCCATGCCGATGGCGGGCAGATGCTCACCGCTGGCTGGAATGGCGCGCAGCAGGGGTTCGGCCGCGCGGACCGGCGGCAGGTGCGTGGCCAGTGCGGCGAGGGCGCCGAGTGCGATGAAACGACGACGGTCGGGGGCGAGGGGCTTGCTGCTCATGCGGGGGCATTGTCCATGCAGAGCCCTTGTGACCGGGGCTGGCTCACGCATGTTCCGGCTGCAAACAAAACGGCCGCGCACGCGCGGCCGTTTCTCGTTGCAGGCCATCCGGCTCAGTGCGTGTGGTCGCACTCTTCCAGGAAGCCCAGCAGCTGTTCGCGCAGCCGGTAGTAGTCCGGGTGTTCGAGCAGTTGCTTGCGGGTGCGCGGGCGCGGCAGGTCGATTTCGAGGATCTTGCCGACGGTGGCATTGGGGCCGTTGGTCATCATCACCACGCGGTCGGCCAGCAGGATGGCTTCGTCCACGTCGTGGGTCACGACGATGGCGGTGAGCTGGGTGCGGGCCCATACGTCCATCAGCACTTCCTGCAGGTCCCAGCGAGTCAGCGAGTCGAGCATGCCGAAGGGCTCGTCGAGCAGCAGCAGCTTCGGCGAAAGCGCGAAGGCGCGGGCGATGCCGACGCGCTGCTTCATGCCGTTGGACAGCTCGGCGGCCTTCTTGTGCATGGAGTCGGCCAGCCCGACGCGGTCGAGGAAGTGGGCAATGATGTCGTTGCGTTCCTGCTTGGTGGCGTGCGGGTAGACCTGCTCCACGCCGAGCGCGACGTTCTCGTAGGCGGTCAGCCAGGGCACCAGACTGGGCGCCTGGAAGACGATGCCGCGGTCGGGGCCGGCGGCAGCCACTTCGCGGCCGTCGAGCACGATCACGCCTTCGCTGATCTCGTTCAGGCCCGCCACCATCGACAGCACAGTGGATTTGCCGCAGCCGGAGTGGCCGATGATGGAGATGAACTCGCCGCGCTTGATCTTCAGGTCGAAGTCCTCGACGACCTTCACCGGCCCCTTCTTGGTGGGATACACCTTGGAGATCTTGGAGAAGTCGACGTAGCGGCTCAGGTCTGCAGCCGGGCGCTCGGGCGCGGCGGCGGCGTAGGCCTTGAGGCCGGCTTCGTATTCACGGCTGGTGTTGGGCAGCACCGAGGGCAGGGCGATGACCTGCGCGCTGCCGGCGGCGGCGCGTTCCTGGCCGGCGCGCATCAGGTACTGCGTGACGTCCTTGCGGATGCGTTTGAAGCCTTCGTCGTGGTTCATCGCGCGGCGATCGCGCGGACGCGGCAGGTCGACGATGAACTCGGGGCCGAAGGTGGCGCCGGGGCCGGGGTTCAGCGGGATGATGCGGTCGGCCATGATGATGCCTTCGTCCACATCGTTGGTGATGAGCACGACGGTCTTCTTGTCCTTGTTCCAGATC
>JAJLLM010000043.1:0-8434 GCA_033837965.1 Pseudazoarcus pumilus | reverse complement strand
CCACAAGACGCTGCGCGGACCGCGCGGCGGCATCATCCTGATGAAGGCCGAACACGAGAAGGCGCTCAACTCCGCGATCTTCCCCGGTCTGCAAGGTGGCCCGCTGATGCACGTCATCGCCGCCAAGGCCGTGGCCTTCAAAGAAGCACTGGAGCCGGGCTTCAAGACCTACCAGCAGCAGGTCATCAGCAACGCCCAGGCGATGGCGCGCACGCTCACCGAACGCGGTCTGCGCATCGTCTCCGGCCGCACCGAGAGCCACGTCTTCCTGCTCGACCTGCGCGCCAAGAAGATCACCGGCAAGGACGCCGAGGCCGCGCTCGGCCGTGCCCACATCACGGTGAACAAGAACGCCATCCCGAACGACCCGGAACGCCCGATGGTCACCTCCGGCATCCGCATCGGCTCGCCGGCCATGACCACGCGCGGCTTCGGCGAGGCCGAATCGGTGCAGGTCGCCAACCTCATCGCCGACGTGCTGGAAGCACCCGCCGACGAGGCCGTGCTGGCCCGTGTGCGCGAGGCCGCGGCCGCGCTGTGCAAGCGTTTTCCGGTGTATGGTGCCTAATCTCGGACTTCCGGGCTCTCATCCATGAAATGTCCGTTTTGCGGTGACCCCAACACCCAGGTGACGGATACCCGCGAGAATGACGAGGGCGACGTCGTGCGTCGCCGTCGTCGTTGCGTCGCCTGCGACAAGCGTTTCACGACCTACGAGCGCATCGACCTGAAGATGCCGCAGATCGTCAAACGCAATGGGGTGCGCACCGAGTTCGACCACGACAAGCTCGCCGCCAGCCTCAAGCTCGCCCTGCGCAAGCGCCCGGTCGCGCTGGAAGCCATCGAGGCCGCCATCGACCGCATCGAGGGCCGCCTGCTCTCCCTCGGCGAACGCGAGATCGCCAGCGCCAAGCTGGGCGAACTGGTGATGGACGAACTGCGCAATCTGGACCAGGTCGCCTACGTGCGCTTCGCCTCGGTGTATCGCAACTTCACCGACGTCGATGCCTTCGCCGACCTCATCCGCGAGGTCAAGACCCGCCCGCGCCGCGGCCGCCCGCCCGGCAAACGCCCGGCGACGCCTCCGGCCGAAGATGACCTTTTCAACGATTGACCACGCCATGATGGCGCGCGCGCTGCAGCTTGCGGCGCGCGGCCTGCAAACCACCACGCCCAATCCGCGCGTGGGCTGCGTCATCGTGCGCGACGGCGCCGTCATCGCCGAAGGCTGGCACGAGCGCGCCGGCGGCCCGCACGCCGAAGCCGCAGCCCTTGCGCTGGCCGGCGAAGCCGCCCGCGGCGCCACCATCTACATCACGCTCGAACCCTGCGCCCATCACGGCCGTACCCCGCCCTGCGCCGAGGCGCTGGTGCGCGCCGGCGTCGGCCGCGTGGTGGCGGCCATGTCCGACCCCAACCCGAAGGTGTCCGGCCGCGGTTTCGCGCTGCTCGAGGATGCCGGCATTCCGTGGCAGGTCGGCCTGCTGGAGACGGAAGCGCGCGAACTCAACATCGGCTTCATCTCGCGCATGACACGCGGCCGCCCGTGGCTGCGCCTCAAGGCCGCCAGCACGCTGGACGGCAAGACGGCGCTGGAAAACGGCGTCAGCCAGTGGATCACAGGCCCCGCCGCCCGGCGCGACGGCCACCAGTGGCGCGCCCGCGCCTGCGCCGTGCTGACCGGCTACGGCACCGTCAAGGCGGATGACCCGCAACTCACCGTGCGCGACGTGCCGTGCAGCCGCCAGCCCCTGCGCGTGGTGGTCGACGCCCGCCTCGATACGGCACCGACCGCACGCATCCTGCAGGGCGGCAATGTGCTCATCGCCTGCGCCGCACGCGACGAAGCACGCGCAGCCGCACTGGAAGCGCTCGGAGCGGAAATCGTGGTATTGCCCAACCCGGCCGGCAAGGTGGACCTGCCCGGCCTGCTGGGCGAACTGGCCGCGCGTGGCATCAACGAGGTGCACGCCGAAGCCGGCTTCAAACTCAACGGCTCGCTGCTGCGCGAAGGCTGCGTGGACGAGCTGCTGCTCTACATGGCCCCGATGCTGGTCGGCGACGCCGCCATGGGGCTGTTCAACCTCGCCCCCTTCACCAGTCTCGATCAGGCCCTGAGCCCGAAGCTGCACGACGTGCGCCGCATCGGCGACGACATCCGCATCATCGGGCGGCTTTCTCCGCTGCCGTAACGCCCCCGTCTTACAGTGCGTTAAGCGGAATCTTCAGGTAGGACACCCCGTTTTCCTCGGCAGGCGGCAACTCGCCGGCGCGGATGTTCACCTGTACCGATGGCAGGATCAGCACCGGCATGTCCAGCGTCGCGTCACGTTTGGTGCGCATGGCAACGAATTCGTCCTCGCTGATGCCGTCGTGCACGTGGATGTTGTTGGCGCGCTGCTCGGCCACCGTGCTTTCCCACTTCACCGGACGATCGTTCGGCGGGTAGTCGTGGCACATGAACAGGCGCGTCGTGTCCGGCAGGCTGAGGATGCGGCGCGTCGAGGCGTACAGCGCACGCGCGTCCCCGCCGGGGAAGTCACAACGCGCAGTGCCCACGTCGGGCATGAACAGCGTGTCCCCTACGAACACCGCATCGCCCACGTGATAGGCCACGCAGGCCGGCGTGTGGCCGGGCACGTAAAGGATTTCCGCCTCCAGCTCGCCGATGCGAAAGCGCTCGCCTTCGGCGAACAGGTGATCGAACTGCGAACCGTCCATGCGGAACTCGGGCTCGAGGTTGAAGATGCCCTTGAACACCTTCTGCACCCGCGTGATGTGGCTGCCGATGCCGATCTGCCCGCCCAGATGCTTGCGCAGATACGGCGCGGCCGAGAGGTGGTCGGCATGCGCATGCGTCTCGAGAATCCACTGCACCCGCAGATCATTCGCGCGTAAGTAGTCGATCACCTTGTCGGCGGAATCGAAGCGCGTACGGCCGGACTTGGGGTCGTAGTCGAGCACCGAATCGATGATGGCGCACTGGCTGCCCCGGCCGGCGTGGACGACGTAGGTCACCGTCCAGGTGTTGGGATCGAATAGTCCGTGGACCTGCGGGCGTGGGCTGTCGGCGTTCATCGGTCGCTCCTTTTGCATCAGTAAATGCGAATATATTGACGAACACTTTACAAGTCAATATATTGTTGTCAGCTAATTTTCCAAGCCTGCCCGATGACCCAGGAAACGCTCGAACTCGACTCCATGCACGGCTCGGCCGAGCGTGCCTGCGCGCTGATGAAAGCGCTCTCCAACCCCGACCGGCTGATGGTGCTGTGCCGCCTGTCACAGGGCGAGCTCTCCGTCGGCGAGATCGAGGCCGCCCTCGGCATCCGCCAGCCCACGCTGTCGCAGCAACTCACCGTGCTGCGCGAACAGGGGCTGGTCACCACCCGCCGCGAAGGCAAGAACATCTACTACAGCGTCGCCAGTGACGAGGCGATGGCCGTGATCCGCGTGTTGTACAAACAGTTCTGCAGCCAGGAGCATTGAACATGACCATAGACTGGGCCAACTTCACCCCGTGGGCCTCACTCGCCGGCGGCGTACTGATCGGCGTGGCCGCCGCGCTGTTCGTGCTGCTCAACGGCCGCGTGCTCGGCATCAGCGGCATTCTCGGCGGGTTGTTGCAGCCCAAAGCCGGTGACGCCGGCTGGCGCATTGCCTTCCTGCTCGGCCTGTTCGCCGCGCCCTTCGTGTATGCCCTGCTCGCGCCGACCGACTTCGTCGCGGCCCCCACCATCGACGCGGGCTGGGGCCTGATCGTGCTCGCCGGCCTGCTGGTCGGCATCGGCACGCGCTACGGCTCGGGCTGTACCAGCGGGCACGGCGTGTGCGGGCTGTCACGCCTATCACCGCGTTCGCTGGTCGCCACGCTGACCTTCATGGGCGCGGGCTTCGCCGTCGTGTTCGCAGTTCGCCACGTCTTCGCCTGAGGAGCCGGCCATGCACCGCTTCACCGAATTCCTCGTCGGCCTGATCTTCGGCCTCGGCCTGATCCTCTCGGGCATGACCGACCCCGCCAAGGTGCTGGGCTTCCTCGATCTGTTCGGCTCCTGGGACCCGTCGCTGGCCTTCGTCATGGGCGGCGCGATTGCGGTCGGCCTGTTCGCGTTCAGCATCGCCAGGAAGCGCACGCAAAGCTTCCTCGGCGACGCCATGCATCTGCCCAAGGCCACGCAGATCGACAAGCCGCTGGTTGTCGGCGCGCTGATTTTCGGCGCCGGCTGGGGGCTGGCCGGTTTCTGTCCCGGCCCGGCGCTGGTTACCATGGCCTCGGGCGAACTCAAGGCACTGGTCTTCGTCGTTGCCATGCTCGCCGGCATGGGCATCCACGCCCTGCTGCAGAAGCGCGCCTGACATGCGCTGGCTGCCGCGCCTGACGGTACTCGACTGGGGGCGCGGCTACAGCCGCGAGACGCTGCTCGGCGACGGCATGGCGGCGCTCATCGTCACCATCATGCTGATCCCGCAAAGCCTGGCCTACGCCATGCTCGCGGGCCTGCCACCGGAAGTCGGGCTGTATGCCAGCGTCGCCCCGCTGCTGGCCTACGCGCTGTTCGGCACCAGCCGAGTGCTGGCGGTCGGCCCGGTGGCCGTGGTGTCGCTGATGACGGCCACTGCCATCGGCAGCTTTGCCGCCGCCGGCTCGGAAGCCTATTGGGCCGCCGCCATCACGCTGGCCTTTCTCTCCGGCCTGATGCTGCTCGTCATGGGCCTGCTGCGGCTGGGCTTTCTGGCGAGTTTCCTGAGCCACCCGGTGATCGCCGGCTTCATCTCGGCCTCCGGCTTGCTGATTGCCGCGGGGCAGTTCAAGGTCGTGCTTGGCATCCGCGCCGAAGGACACACCTTCATCGAACTGCTGCCCGCACTGCTCGGACAATTGGGCCACACCCACCTGCTCACCGCCGCAGTCGGCCTCACCACGCTGGCCTTCCTGTTCTGGGCGCGCAGCCGGCTCAAGCCGCTGTTGCTGCGCCTGAAACTGCCCGCACGGCTGGCCGATCTGGTCGCCCGCGCCGCCCCCGTCTTTGCTATTGCCGCCTCCACCCTGCTGACCTGGCAACTCGGCTGGAACGAAGCCGGCGTGCGCATCGTCGGCACCGTACCGCAAGGCCTGCCGCCGCTCACGCTACCGGTGTGGGACTTCGCGCTGTGGCAACAGCTGGCCGTGCCCGCGCTGCTGATCAGCGTAGTCGGCTTCGTGGAATCCGTATCAGTCGGGCAAACGCTGGCCGCCAAACGCCGCCAGCGCATCGAACCCGACCAGGAACTCGTTGCACTCGGCGCTGGCAACCTGTCGGCCGCCTTCAGCGGCGGCTACCCGGTCACCGGTGGCTTCGCCCGCTCGGTGGTCAATTTCGACGCTGGTGCCCAAACACCGGCTGCCGGCATGTTCACCGCCATCGGCATCCTGCTCGCCGCCCTGCTGCTCACGCCCGCGTTGTACTACCTGCCGCAGGCCACGCTGGCCGCCACCATCATCGTGGCCGTGCTGGCGCTGGTGGATTTCGGCATGCTGCGCCGTACTTGGGCCTACTCAAAGCCGGACTTCATCGCCGCACTCGCCACGTTGCTCACCACGCTGACGCTGGGCGTGGAAACCGGCCTCATCGTGGGCGTGGCCGTATCGCTCGCGCTGTTCCTGTTCCGCACCAGCCGCCCGCACATCGCCGAGGTCGGCCTCGTGCCCGGTACCGAACACTTCCGCAACATCCACCGCCATCAGGTGCTGACCACCCCTGAGGTACTCAGCCTGCGCGTCGATGAGAGCCTCTACTTCGCCAACGCGCGCGCGCTGGAAGACCGCATCAACGCCGCCGTCGCCGCCAACCCCAGGCTGCACCACGTTGTGCTGCAGTGCTCCGCCATCAACGACATCGACGCCAGCGCGCTGGAGAGCTTGGAGACCATCGACCGCCGCCTGCGCGACGCCGGCATCCTGCTGCACCTCTCCGAAATCAAAGGCCCGGTCATGGACCACCTGCAGCGCAGTGACTTCCTCGAAGCGCTCTCCGGCAAGGTCTTCCTCACGCATTACCAGGCCATTCAGGAACTGGCACCACATCTGGGCTGATTCGAATCCGTCCGCAAAGGCACCTACGATAGTGATGCCACTTTGAGTTAAGGGAGGGCTGCAGATGAAGCGCCGTTCGGACGAACAAGTCATGCAGATCCTGCAGCGCCTGGGGGATAAGCGCCTCGCGCCACTCAAGGCCCCCAATGCAGGGGAGCGCCTGCGCTCAATCATGGAGAAAACTGCGGCACGTTTCAGGTAAAAACGGGGCAAAACGGAGTGATTCAGGCCCGGCATTGCCGGGCTTTTCTTTGTCGCCCATGAATCTCACGCCGGTCATACTCATCACACACGATGCTGCTAATCTGAAAGCGGGATCCCACCCGATCACAGCACAAGAAGGAGCACACTCATGGCCGGTAAATTCGAGGTGTACAAGGACAAGGCTGGTGAATTCAGGTTCAGGCTGAACGCGTCGAACGGGCAGACCATTCTGGCGAGCGAGGGCTACAAGACCAAGGCGTCGTGCATGAACGGCGTCGAGTCGGTCAGGAGCAACGCGCCCGAAGACTCGAAATACGAGCGCAAGGACTCACAATCGGGAAAGTTCATGTTCAATCTGAAGGCCAGCAACAGCCAGGTGATTGGCACCAGCCAGATGTATGAAAGCGCGGCCTCGCGCGACAACGGCATCGAATCGGTTAAGAAAAACGCTCCGGACGCCGCCATCGAGGACACCACGAGCTGACCCTGCCCGTCTGCAGAAGGCGACGCTTCCCGACGGCGACTCAATGCCGCAGCCATACGTGCGGCACAAACAAAAAGCCCGACCTCTTCAGGTCGGGCTTTTTGTTTTGAATCTGTGGTGGACCGAATTCGGATCGAACTCACGACCTCGGCATTGCGAATGCGCCGCGCTCCCATCTTCGCGCTGCAGTGGCGCAACATCTGGCGATGACACCGCGTCAATCCGCCCTGCGTCACCGCCCGCATACCAAACTGCCGCGGCTGAACGTAAAAAAGCCCGGTTTACCGGGCTTTTCTGCATCCTGTTCCGAGCTAGACTCAGGCGGGCTGGATGTTTGCTGCTTGCTTGCCTTTCGGGCCATTCACGATGTCGAAAGACACAGCCTGATTTTCTGCGAGGCTCTTGAAGCCGCCGCCCTGGATCGCGGAAAAGTGAGCGAAAAGGTCGTCACCACCGTCAGACGGAGTGATGAAGCCAAAACCTTTTGCGTCGTTAAACCACTTTACGGTACCTGTTGCCATGATTGCTTCCTTGCAATGATTGGTGATGGGCGAAATGCCCGCTGACGAGGATCAAGGCGAGAAGCTGACTAACAAGTTACCGTTTTAAGGGCTGCTGTGCTGCTGCTACTGACGTTCTTCATACACCCGCTTCACGCAGTATCCGTGGATGGGCGAGCAATAGCAAGAAACATCTGAAAATAAATGAAAATCCTGATAGCCCTACCTGCTTGAACGGCCCCAAATTATTTCCTTTGGCATATTCATGGTTTTCGCATTGCACCGCGCATTCAAACAAAAAGCCCGACCTCTTCAGGTCGGGCTTTTTGTTTGAAATCTGTGGTGGACCGAATGAGGATCGAACTCACGACCTCCGCATTGCGAACGCGGCGCTCTCCCAGCTGAGCTATCGGCCCACGAAGGTCGCGATTATAAACACGGCTCGGGGCTTTGGGAAGACGGGCTCAGGGTTCGTCGGACTCGCCGGAACCGGTGGCAGCGCGGCCAAGGCGGTCAGACACGGCTTGCCACTCCGGCGTGGGGGGCGGGGCTTCGAGGAGGATGAGGTCGGCGCCGAGCGCGTCGAGCGTACGCAGGCTGGCGTAGAGGTCGTGGGCGTAGCCGGGCGGGTCTTGCGGGGCGGTGTGCCAGTGGAAGGCCGTTTGCGGGGCGACGCTGCGGGCCAGCACGGCAATGCGGCCGCTGCGCCCTGCCAGCTCGGCAGCGAGGCGTTCGGCCGACACGAGAACCAGCGGTGTGCGCGGAGCGTAGTGGGCGGCGAGTGCGCCGGAGACGCGCGGGGTGTCGCCCTGCTCTTCTTCGCGCTGGCGCGGGCGGCGGCCGATGACGGCGGCGATGGCGTCTGCCGAGATGGCACCAGGGCGCAGCAGCACGGGCGTGTCGCGCGAGAGGTCGAGGATGGTGGATTCGATGCCGACTTCGCAGGCGCCGCCGTCGAGCACCACGCCCACCTTGTCGCCCAGCTCTTCCACCACGTGCTGTGCGGTGGTGGGGCTGATGCGGCCGAAGCGGTTGGCGCTGGGGGCGGCGATGCCGGAATCGAAGGCACGGAGCAACGCGAGCGCGACCGGATGACCCGGCACGCGCAGGCCGACGGTGTCCTGCCCGCCGGTAACCTCATCCGGCACGTCGGCGTTGCGGCGCAGGATCAGC
>JAJLLM010000042.1:0-14073 GCA_033837965.1 Pseudazoarcus pumilus | reverse complement strand
AAAATTCACGTAGTTGTGGTTCTGCGAGCGCTTGTAGAGCGGGTCGTAGTGCTTGTCGATGAATTCGCCGTAGAGCTCGGGCAGGGCGTGGGCGGCGGCGAGTTCCTTCCAGTGGTCCAGCGTCTCGTTGCTCTGCAGGCCGCGCAGGCAGTCGATGCGGTGCTGCAGGCGCGGGATGTCGTCGGCGAGGTAGGCGTAGTCGCGCACCAGGAATTCGAGGCGCGCATCGCGTGTGGCGTCGATGTTCACGCAGGGCGCGGCGCGCATCGCACCGATCAGCGCCTCGGGCAGGTGCAGGCGGCCGATCTTGCGGCTTTCGGCCTCGACATACACCGGGCGCTGCGGATCGAGCCGCGATAGCGCAACGAACAACTGCGTCTCGAAGAGCTTCTGCGGCGGCTGGTCACGGTCGGGCAGGGCGCCCAGCACCGAACCCTTGTGGGCGGCGATGTCTTCCAGATCGATGACCTGCTCGCCGAGCGCGGCGATGGCTTCCAGTACCCGCGTCTTGCCGCTACCGGTGGGGCCGCCGATGACGCGGAAGTCCAGCCTCGCCGGCAGTTTTTCCAGTTCGGCGATGACGTGACGGCGCCAGTTCTTGTAGCCGCCTTCAAGCTGGCAGGCGTCCCAGCCGACCATGCGCAGCCAGGTCACGAAGGCGCCGCTGCGCTGCCCGCCGCGCCAGCAATACACCAGCGGCCGCCAGTTCTTGGGCTTGTCGGCAAAGCGGTCGCGCAGGTGTTGTGCGATGTTGTCGGCCACCATGGCCGCACCCACGCGCCGCGCCTCGAAGGCCGACTGCTGTTTGTAGATGGTGCCGACGATGGCGCGCTGGGCGTTGTCCAGCACCGGGCACGACAGTGCACCGGGAATGCGGTCGTCGTCGAATTCGGCCGGACTGCGGGCGTCGATGATGTCGTCGAAGCCGCCGAGGTCGGCGACGGTGGCAGTGCCTTTCTTCATGGCGTCGGGCGATGGGAACAAGGGGCGGATTGTCGCACGCCCCCGGCTTTCATCGCAGCATCGGCTCCAGCTTGCTCCAGACGTTGTCGAGAATGAGGTGCTGGGCCTCGGCTGTGGGGTGGATGCCGTCCGGCAGGAACAACTCGGGCTTGTCGCCGAAGCCGTCGAGCAGGAAGGGCAGCAGTGCGGCGCCGCTGCGCTCGGCTACGTCGCGGAAGGTCTGCGCGAAGCGGCGCGTGTAGGCCGGGCCGTAGTTGGGCGGCATTTCCATGCCGATCAGCAGCACGCGGGCGCCGGCCTGTTGGGCGGCTGTTATCATCGCCGTCAGGTTCTCGCCCATGAGTTGCGGGCGCAGGCCGCGCAGGCCGTCGTTGCCGCCCAGTTCGAGCACGAAGATGTCCGGTTGATGGCGCTTGAGGGCGTCGGGCAGGCGGGTCAGCCCGCCGGCGGTGGTCTCGCCGCTGACGCTGCCATTGACCACCCTGTGCGGGAACCCTTTCTCCGCCAGCCGCGTCTGCAACAGCACCGGCCAGGCCTCGCGCTGTGCAAGCTGGTAGCCGGCCGACAGGCTGTCGCCCCACACCAGGATGGTGGCGGCCTGGGCTGCGCCGGAAACGATGACGAACAGGAAGACGGCAATGGATCGAAGCAGCATCGAACTGGGTTCTCCGGTGGTTGAGGTGCGCGGACTGGCCAAGCATGTGCCGGTAGCGGATGGCGATGGCGTGCTCCGCATCCTTGACGATATCGCGTTCTCGGTCGGCGGCGGCGAATCGGTGGCCATCGTCGGGGCGTCGGGCTCGGGCAAATCCACCCTGCTGGGATTGCTGGCGGGGCTGGATGTTCCGAGCGTGGGTTCGGTGCAAGTCGCCGGCAGCGCGATGTTCGAGCTGGATGAAGACGAGCGGGCGCAATTGCGCGCCGCCAACATCGGCTTCGTCTTCCAGTCCTTCCAGTTGCTGCCGGCGCTGACTGCGCTGGAAAACGTCATGCTGCCGCTGGAACTGGCCGCTGCGGCCGATGCGCAGGCGGTGGCCACACGCTGGCTCGACCGCGTGGGTCTGGCGGCCCGTCATCGGCACTACCCCAAGCATCTCTCCGGTGGCGAGCAGCAGCGCGTCGCGCTGGCCCGCGCCTTTGCCGCAAGTCCGAAAGTGCTGCTGGCCGATGAGCCCACCGGCAATCTGGATGCAGCCACCGGCGCGGCCATCATCGAGCTGATGTTCGAACTCAATCGCGAATCGGGCACCACGCTGATCCTCGTCACCCACGACGAGGCGCTGGCTGCGCGCTGCGGCCGCGTGCTGCGCATGACGGCCGGGCGGCTGGCCGAGGATGCACCGGTAGCGGCCTGATCAGCCTTCCGGGCGGATCGGCTTGATCTTCAGCTGATCGACCGTCCAGCGCCACGAGCCGTCGCGCTGACGGCGGGCGATCTCGGCGGACAGGTTGCCGTTGGGCAGGCGTGAGACGGTGATCGCCAGATCGCCGTTGATGACCGGCGCCATCTGGTCGACGGGCGGAAATTCACGTTTCTTTTCGAGGATGCCGGCGTAGAAGCGGCGGATCTCGTCGTGCCCCTGCGCCACGGGTTCGCCGACGGCAACGACCGCGTCGGCCTCGTACAGCGCGACCAGCCCTTCGAGATCGCCGGCGTTGGCGCGCCGGATGAAGAGTCGGGCGAGGTCCTCGGGATGCATGGCTTTTTCCATGATGCGTCCTCCAGCGTGCTCAGCGCAGACGGCGGCCGTTGCCGTCGCTGACGCTGACATTCACCGGGATGCCGGCCTGCACGCTCTCGGAGACGGTGCAGAACGGCTCGAACTGGGCCAGCGCGCGATCCAGGTGGGTGAGCGTATCCGCCGCGGCGGCCAGGCGGATGTCCACGTCGATGGCGGTGATGCGCAGGCGACCGGCTGCATTGCGCTCCACCGCGCACTCGGCGCTGGCGCGGATTGCGCCGGCGTCCTGGCGGTACTTGCTCAGCGCGAAGAACAGGCTGGCCGACAGGCAGTAGGCCACGCTGGCCGCGAGCAGTTGCTCCGGTGCCGGCGCGGTTTCGTCACCGATGGGCTGCGGCTCGTCGATGGCGAAGGGCGCGAAAGCAGCGCCGAAATCCACCTCGAAACGATAGCGGCCGGTCTGCGTGATCTCGATGCGGGGCGGGTCGGGGACGTCCATCAGGGCTCCTGTGCCAGTGCGGCGGCCGCGGCTGCGCAGCCCGAGCGTACCGCGGATTCCAGCGTGGCCGGATAGGGTGAGTCGAGGTAATCGCCGGCCAGCCACAGGCCCGGCACCGGCGTGCGCGTGCCGGGGCGCTGCAGGCCCGGCGTGCAGGCGATGGTGGCGCGTTTTTCAGTGATGGTCATGCTCCAGTTCGGTGCCGACAAGGGGATTCGAAGCTGGCGTTCGAGTTGCTGCAGTACGGCGGCTTCCAGCTCCTCGCGAGTCATTTCCCCATGCGGGCCGCTGGCGCTGATTACGCAGGCGATGAGGCCCGCCTCGCCACCCAGCGCGCCGCGGTCGAAGGCCCACTGTGCCGGCCCGTCGGTGAGGCCGATCATCGGCGCGGGCAGACGCACGTCCGGACCGAGTTCCAGATATACGGTGGTGATGGGTTCATGGCGCAGCCCATCGACCGCGTCGGCCTGCGCGGCGCAGCCGGCCGAGCGCAGCAGCGCGCCGGCGTGGTAGGGCGCGGTGGCGATGACGACTTGATCGTAGCGGCGCTTCTCGGAGGAATCGCCGGCCAGCGCGAAGCCGGCCGCGTCGCGCGTGATGGCGGTGATGGTGCTGCCGGTTTCGAGCCGGCCGCGCCGGGTGGCCAGATAGCGCGCGGCCTGCACCGGAAACAGTTCGGTGAGGTCGGTGCGCGGGATCAGCAGTTCGCTGTCGGCGGCGCTGGCGCCGAGGCTGTCGCGCAGCACATTGGCGAAGACCTGCGCCGAGGCTTCTTCCGCGTGGGTGTTGAGTGCGGCGACGCACAGTGGCACCCAGATCAGTTCGATCAGGCGCGGCGTCTGCGCGGTGTTGCGCAGCAGTTCGCTCACCGTGCAGTCGGGTTCGATGCGCCAGTCGCGGCGTTTGAGGTGATTCATCAGCCGCAGCATGGCGCGGCGATCGGCCCAGCTCAGGCCCTGCGCGCGGAGCAGGCCGACGGCCAGGTGCAGCGGCGCCGGCAGGCGCGCCGCAACCAGCCGCAGCCGGCCCGGCGTGAGCAGCGTGAGCGGCAGGCGCAGCATGGATTTCGGGCTCTGGCCGGTGACGCGCATCAGACGCGCCAGTTCGGTATAGGCGCCGATCAGGATGTGCTGGCCGTTGTCCACGCGCCGGCCGTCCTTGGCCACCACGCGCGCGCGCCCGCCCAGCGTGTGCGAGCGCTCGAACAGCGTGACCTGCGCGCCGCCGCGGGTCAGCTCGACCGCGCAGGCCATGCCTGCGTAGCCGCCGCCGATGACTGCGATCCTTTTCACGTTCTGTTCCGCCACCAGGCACCGATGGCCAGCTTCAGCTTCAGGCCGGTCGACAGTCTTGGCGGATCGCCCAGCACGCGGTAGCCGCCGGCCACGATGTCGTCGAGCAGGCGGCGGTAGATGGCGGCCATGATCAGGCCGGGGCGTTGGGCGCGGCGGTCTGCGTCCGGCAGTTCGCCCAGCGCGCGCGCGTAGAAGTCCTGTGCGCGTTGCGCCTGGAAGGCCAGCAGTTCGCCCATCTGTGGGCCGTAGCGGCCGGAGAGAATGTCGTCCTCGGAGACGCCGAAGCGCGCCAGCTCGTCCTGCGGCAGGTAGATGCGGCCGCGCCGGGCGTCGTCGCCGACGTCGCGCAGGATGTTGGTGAGCTGGAAGGCCAGGCCCAGATCGTGGGCGTAGCGCAGGGTGCGGCGGTCGGTATGGCCGAAGATTTCGGCCGAGAGCAGGCCGACCACGCTGGCGACGCGGTAGCAGTACAGCTGCAGTTGCGAGAAGTCCTCGTAGCGGTTGCGCTCGAGGTCCATCTCCATGCCGTCGATGATCTCCAGCAGCAGCTCTTCGGGCAAGCGGAATTCGGCTACCACCTCGGCCAGCGCCCGGCCGACCGGATGTTGCGGCGTGCCGGCGAAAACGCGGGCGATCTCGGCGCGCCATTCGTCGAGCTCGGCGCGCGCGGTGTCGGCGTCGCCGGTTTCGTCCACCACGTCGTCCACCTCGCGGCAGAAGGCGTACAGCGCCATGATGGCGCGGCGGCGCGGCGCCGGCAGGCACAGGAAGCCGTAATAGAAGCTCGATCCGCTGGCGGCGGTGCGGCGGCGGCAGTAGTCGTGCGGGTTCATGCGGCAGCCTGCGTCAGTGCGCGCCAGCCGAGCAGCGGCCAGTCGAGTCGGCCGAGCGTGGGGCGGTGGCGGAAGACGTCGTAGCGCACGGCCTCGATGCGCTCGAGAATGCGCAGGCCGCCGGCCACGATCAGCCGCAGTTCCCAGCCGATGCGGCCGGGCAGGGCGCGGGCGAGCGGAGCCCCGCGCAGCATGCGCTGGCGCGCACGCTGCACCTGGAAGGCCATCAGGCGGCGCCAGGCGTCGCTGTCGCGTCCCTGCACGAGATCGTCTTCGCCCACGCCGAAGCGCGCCAGCTCGTCCTGCGGCAGATAGATGCGCGGCTTGGCGATATCGATACCCACGTCCTGCCAGAAGTTGATGAGCTGCAGCGCCGTGCAGATGTCGTCCGAGCGGTTCAGCGACACCGCATCGCGCACGCCATACAGGTGCAGCAGCAGGCGGCCGACCGGGTTGGCCGAGCGGCGGCAGTAGTCGAGTACTTCCTCGTAATCGGCGTAGCGCGTCTTCACCACGTCCTGCGCGAAGGCGCTGACCAGATCGCGCAAGGGCTGCAGCGGCAGGTCGAACTCGCGCACGTTGCGCTCCAGCCGCTCGAACATCGGGCGCAGTTCGTCGTCGTCGGGCGGCATGCGGAACTCGATGGCGTCGACGCCGGCGTGGTAGGCGGCCAGCTGGGCCAGCCGCGTGTCGGTGTCGGCATTCCCCTCGTCGGCCACGTCGTCGGCGCCGCGCGCGAAGGCGTAGATGGCCTCCACCGGCTCGCGCAGGTGTTTGGGCAGCAGCAGGGAGGCGACGGGGAAGTTCTCGTAGTGATCGACCGGCATGGCGCGGCGAGTATACGTCAGCGCTGCCGGGAACATGCCCCGGCGCCGTTCAGCCGCCGAACTCGGCCAGCCGCCTGGGGTCGAGCAGCTTGACGTGCTTGCCGTGTACGTGGATCAGGCCGGCCTGCGAAAGCTCGGCGAAGATGCGCGAGAGTGTCTCGGGCGTGAGGTTCAGGCGCGAGGCAATGGTCTGTTTGGACGTCGGCAGGTCGAACTCCAGCGGTACTTCGGCGTTCTCGTCGCCACAGCTTTGCAGCAGGTAGCCGATCACGCGCTGGGTGCTGGAACGCAGCGAATAGGTCTCGACGTCCTGGATCAGGCCATGCAGGCGCATGGCCATGCCGGCCAGCAATTTCTTGGCGAACATCGGGTCCTGGTCGATCAGCTCCGACACGATGCCCTGGCCGATGTACAGCAGCCGCGTATCGAGCACAGCCTGGGCGAACACCGGATAGGGGCGGCCGAGCAGCATCACGGCCTCGCCAAAGGTCTGCATCGGGTGGATCACCTCGACCACCTTCTCGTTGCCGTTGGGCGAGCTGATGGCGAGCTTGATCTGGCCTTCGATGACGAAGTGAAAGCCCTGCGCCGTGTCGCCACGGTTGAACAGCACCTGGCCGCGCGCCATGCTCAATTCCCGGGTGTGGCGCACCACCTGTTCGAGGTCTTCATCCGACAGCGCGCGGAAGAAGGCGATCTGACGCAGCATCACCGGTGAAATGGTGCTTGTGTTAGCTTTCATGGGTCCGTGGTCGAAGGGCTGGAGTGGCGCCAGCGTATGCCAGCGGAACGGGAGGATCAATCGTGTATTTCGGAATCAAGCATCTGCACATGCTGCTGGCGGTGGTCAGCATTCTCGGTTTCATCCTGCGTGGCGTGTGGATGATGCGCGGCAGCGCCTTGCTCGAACACCGTATGGTGCGAGTAGTGCCGCATGTGATCGACACCCTGCTGCTGGTGACGGCGCTGACGCTGGCGGTGATGATTGCACAGTACCCGTTCGTTGCCGGCTGGGTCACCGCCAAGGTGCTCGGGCTGGTGGTGTACATCGTGCTGGGTGTCGTCGCGCTGCGCCGCGGGCGCACCATGGGTGTTCGCGTGGCGGCCTTCTTCGGCGCCATCGTGGTCTTCGTGTGGATTATGTCGGTCGCCTTCAGCAAGAACCCGGCCGGCTTCCTGCCGCTGTGAGCTCCGGCGACTCGCTCCTCCCGTCGGCTGCACCGGGGCTCGACGAGCCGCTCGAGATGCTGCACGCCTGTCACGAGCGCATGCGCGCCCAGCTCACGACACTCACGCGCCTGGCGCAATGGCTGCCGGAACACGGTGCGGACGAACAGGCGCAGCGCGCGGCGCGTGCGGTAATGCGCTATTTCGACCTTGCCGCGGTGAATCACCACCTCGACGAGGAAGAGGATCTGCTGCCGGCCATGCTGGCGGCGGTGGAGGCGGCCGAGCGCGGCCGGCTGGAGGCACTGGTTGCGCGGATACGGGCGGACCACGTGAGCCTTGCCGCGCACTGGGCAGCAGTGCGTGCGTTGCTGACGCAGATCGTCGAGGGTCATGCCGCTGCCCTCGGCGATGAACAGGTGCTGCATTTCGCGGCAGCCTACGAGACGCACATCCGCCTTGAGGAGGAGGAAGTCCTGCCGTGGGCCGAGCGCATGCTCGGCGCCGAGGCCGTCGTCCGCATCAGCCACCGCATGACCGACCGGCGCCGCGCGCCGACACCGGCCGCGGATTGACTCGCGTCAAGGTCGGGTCCGGAGTCGCCTCGCACAATCGGGGCAGACTACCGGAGACCCACCATGGAAAGCCTTTCCAACCGTCTCGGGCGTCATCACCGCGAGTGTGATGCCCTCTTTGCCGACGCCGAGAGTGCCGTCGCGCGCGCCGACTGGTCGCTCGCCTGCGTGCGTTTCGGTGCCTTCCGTGCCGAACTCGAAGGCCATTTCGCGGCCGAGGAATCCCTGCTCTTCCCGCGTTTCGAAGCCGTCACCGGTATCACCGAGGGGCCGACCCGCGTGATGCGCAGCGAGCATGCCGCCATGCGTGAAGCCCTCGCACGGGTTGCCGATGCGCTGGCGCGCCAGGACGCCGACGACTTTGCGGGGGAGGGGGAGACCCTGTTCATCCTGCTGCAGCAGCACAACATGAAGGAGGAGAGCGTGCTCTATCCGATGTGCGACCTGCGGCTGGGCGCCGAAGCGGCTACGCTGGGTGAACGCATGGAACACATGGTCGAGGAGGTGCGCATATGAATCACATGCTCGACGTGCGTGGCCTGGAGCCGCCGGAACCCTTCGAGCGCGC
The DNA here is from genome assembly GCA_033837965.1 of Pseudazoarcus pumilus. GTDB lineage: Bacteria > Pseudomonadota > Gammaproteobacteria > Burkholderiales > Rhodocyclaceae > Pseudazoarcus > Pseudazoarcus pumilus_A. The sequence goes on along the minus strand of JAJLLM010000042.1, from coordinate 5,664 downwards.
CATGGAGGCACTGGCCGATCTGCCGGCCGGAGACACCCTGACGCTGGTGCTTGATCGGGTGCCCTATCCGCTGTTGCGCATTCTTGAGCGTGACGGTCACGGCTTTGAATGGCATGACGACGGCCAGGGCCGCGTGGCCGTCCGGATTGCCTCGGCCGGCGCCGACCTGCCCGCCGGAGGCTGACATGACGCTGATCCGACTCGATCTTCGCGCCGCGCCGCCCGAGCCGCAGGGGCCGTCCTGGAACGCCTTCCTGTCGTTTGCGTTCCGGCCCTTCTATCTGCTCGCTGCGGTGCAGGGCGCGATCTTTGTGCTGGCCTGGGCCTTCGGCCTGGGCGGCACCGAGGCCTTGCCGGGCTTTCTGTGGCACGGCTACGAAATGGTGTGGGGCTATGCCGGCGCGATCATCGTCGGCTTCCTGCTCACCGCGGTGGCCACCTGGACCGGTCAGCCGCCGGTGCACGGCTGGCCGCTGGCCGTGCTCGTCGCGCTGTGGCTGGCCGCGCGCGGGCTGTTGCTGGTGGTACCGGACACGGTGTGGCCGGGCGCGGTCTTCTCGGTGGCCTTCTTCCTGTTTGCCGCGGCGCTGTTCCTGGCGCCTATCGTCAACACCGGCAATCGCCGCAACTTCGTGCCGGCCGGCTTGCTGCTGGCCTTCGGCGTGGCCAATGCGCTGTTCCTGGCCGGCGTGGCGGGTGCGCTGGCGGTGGATCTGCGCGGCATGTTGCACACCGGGCTGCTGCTGGTGGCGGTGGTGATCTTCCTGATGGGCCTGCGCGTGATTCCGTTCTTCACCGCCAAGCGCCTGCAGATTGAGCAAGTGCCCAACCATGTGCCGCTGCTGGTGGCCGGCATTGCGCTGCCGTTCCTGACGGCGGTCGCTGTGGGCTTCGGCGTGCCGGCGTGGCTGCCGGCCGTGCTGGGTGTGGCGGGGGCTTCGGCCAACCTGATCTCGATGACGCGCTGGTGGCATCCCGGCGTGGTGCGCGAGCCCATGCTGTGGGTGTTGTTCGCCGGCTTCGGCAGCACCGCCGCCGGGGTGTGGCTATACGGCCTGACGCTGGCGCTGGCACCGCAGTACCTGAGTGGCGCGGTGCATCTGATCGCGGTCGGCGGCATCGGCGTGCTCACTGTCGGCATGATGACGCGCACCGCGCTGGGCCACACCGGCCGCGCCATTACCGCCCCGCCGCGCATGGCAATGGCGTTTGCGTTGATGATCGTGGCCGCGCTATTGCGCCTGCTGTCGGTGTATTGGGGTGAGTTGCATGACGTACTGGTGATGTTCAGCGGGCTGTGCTTCGCCGCATCGCTGGGCCTGTTCGTGCTGCGCTTTGCGCCGTGGCTGGTGCGTCCGCGCGCCGACCGCTGAGCGGGGCACGGACAGGCTTCTGGCACGGTGATTGCAGAGCGTACTCCGGATGTTGTCAGGAGCTCGCTCATGTTTGTCTCAGCCACGGGTGCAGCGCCGGCCGTTGTTCCGGTATCCGCCGCGCAAGCGCCGCGTGATGCAGCCAATCCGTCTTCCACCTTGCCGGGTCTGCCTCCGCTGCAGATGATCCAGGGCGCGGACCTGCCGGCAGCGACGGCAGCGTTTGCCGCGGATGTCGGCAAGTTGTTCCGGCAACACGGCATTTCAGTGCCGCCGGAGGCGGTGCTCGGCAATGACGCGCAAGGGCGCATCACGGTCATGAACGACCACCCCGACAAGGTGCGTATCGAAACCCTGTTCGCTGACGATTTCGATCTGCACAACCGTTACATGCAGATCGCCTCGGCGCATCAGTTGCAACGTGCGGTCGAGGGCTACGATGATTTAGTGGCCCACTATCAGCGTCTGCAGGGCGACCCCAAGGCGCAGACCGCGCTGGTGGAGGGGCGCATCGCGCGCAACACCGCGCCATTCTTCATGTCGCTCGGTACGCAGGGAGTGGAGACCTTCTTTGGCGGGGTGCGCCTTTCGGTCTGAGTGCGGGAAAACCGGGGGGCGCCGCCGGGCAGTCTGATCGGGTATGCTTGTATCAACTCATGATCAGGTTTGTGCGATGAACAACTCTTCGATTCCGCTCGCCGAGATCCAGGCGCTGGCGGAGTTCCGCTATCAGTTGCGGCGCTATCTGCGCGTATCCGAGGTGCTGGTGCGCGAGTACGGCATCACCAGTCTGCAGTACCAGATGCTGCTGCAGTTGAAGGGTTTTCCGGGGCGACAGTGGGCCAACGTGGGCGAATTGGCGGAGCGCCTGCAATCGCATCATCATGGGGTGGTGTCACTGGTCTCGCGCTGCGAGAAGCTCGGCCTGGTCGAGCGTCGCACCGGGCGGGATGACGCGCGCAACGTCGAAATCCATCTGACTCCGCGCGGTGACGAGCTGGTGACGCGTCTGGCGCGCCTGCACCGTGACGAACTGATCGCACGCCGCGGCGTGTTCTCGGTTCCGACCGAAGCCAACCTGGTGACGCGAACCCCGAGCGAGGATCAGACCTAACCCCGCTGACGGCTGTCGGCGGTGCAGCCGACCAGGCATCGCCTGCGTGAATTGATTCGCATCAACGCAGTAAAAAACCCCGTCCTTAACATGGCGGCATGTCCTTCAAGACTTGTGCCGCACGTATTCCCGATGCATCGCGCCCGCCGGCAACCGGCGCTCTGGCGAGTGTTCTCGCCCTCATCGGACTGATTCTCCTCCTCGCTGCGGGCAGCCTGCCTGCGCATGCGGTCGACGACCTGCCGGCCCAGCGCATCGCCAGCGTGTTTCCCGATGTCGATCGCGTCGATGCACCGGCCGGCGAGCATGGCGTGCGCGCCATCCATGCCGGCGGCAAACTCGTCGGTCATGCCTTCCGCACGCTGCCCATCGTCGATATTCCGGCGTATTCGGGCAAGCCCATCGACATGCACGTGGTGCTCGACACCGACGGCGTGATCCGCGACGCCTACGTGCTCGAACACCACGAGCCGATCCTGCTGATCGGCATTCCCGAGCAGAAGCTGCACGACTTCAACGCCGGCTACAGCGGTATCCGTGCCGACCAGCGCGTGGTGGTGGGGCGCTCGCGCGATCCGGCGGCGGTGACGGTGGATGCCGTTTCCGGCGCGACCGTGACGGTGATGGTGATCAACGAGGTGGTGATGCGCGCGGCGCGCGAGGTCGCCGCCGAACTCGGCCTGATCCGCGACGTGGCGATCACGGCGAAGCCGGCCATGGTTCGCGCGGACGTGTATGAGCCGGCCGACTGGACCACGCTCACCGGCAACGGCGCGGTGCGCCGCCTGCATCTGACGCGCGGCGACGTGGATGCGGCCTTTGCAGGCAGCGAGGCCGAGGGCGTCGATGCGGCTACGCCGGAAACCGCGGGTGACACCTTCATCGATCTCTACGCCGCGCATCTGAACGCGCCGACCATCGGCCGCAACCTGCTCGGCGAGAACGGCTACCGCTTCCTGATGGAAGAGCTGAAGCCCGATGAACATGCCATCGCGGTGATGGGGCGCGGCGAGTATTCCTTCAAGGGCTCGGGCTACGTGCGCGGCGGCATCTTCGACCGCGTGCAGCTGCGCCAGCACGGCGACGTCGTGAGCTTCCGCGACATGGACCACGAGCGTCTGCACGACATCCTCGCCGCCGGTGCGCCGGACTTCGACGAGATGTCGGTGTTCATCGTGCGCGATCACCACGAATTCGACCCCGGTGCGCCGTGGAGTCTGGAACTGCTGGTGCGCCGTCAGACCGGGCCCGTCGACAGCGTGTTCACCAGCTTCGAGCTGGGCTACCAACTGCCCGAGGACTACCTCGACCGCCCGCAGCCCACCGCCGAGGAACTGGCCGCCGCGGCGGAAGCCGAGCGCCCGGTATGGGTCAACGTCTGGTACCAGCGCAGCTTCCAGATCGGCGTGATCTGCGTGGCGCTGGCGCTGCTCACGGTGATCCTGTTCCTGCAGGACAAATTCACCCGCCGGCCGGCCTTCCTGCACTGGCTGCGTCGCGGCTACCTGGTGTTCACGGTGGTGTTCATCGGCTGGTATGCGCTGGGGCAGCTGTCCATCGTCAATGTGCTGACCTTCGCGCATTCGCTGGTGCAGGGCTTCCACTGGGAGCTGTTCCTCAGCGATCCGGTGATCTTCATCCTCTGGACCTTCACCGCGGCCAGCATCCTGCTGTGGGGGCGCGGCGTGTTCTGCGGCTGGCTGTGTCCGTTCGGCGCGCTGCAGGAACTGGTCAATGAGGCCGCACGCAAGCTCAAGGTGCGTCAGTACGAACTTCCCTTCGCGGTGCATGAGCGGCTGTGGGCGGTGAAATACATCGTGCTGCTGGTGCTGTTCGGCATCTCGCTCGAATCGTTGTCCACCGCCGAACACTACGCCGAGGTCGAGCCCTTCAAGACCGCCATCACGCTGCGCTTCGACCGCCAGTGGTGGTTCGTCGCCTACGCCGCGGCGTGGGTCGTGGTCAGCATCTTCACGCGCAAGGTGTATTGCCGCTACGTCTGCCCGCTGGGCGCGGCGCTGGCCATCCCCACCAAGCTGCGCCTGTTCGACTGGCTCAAGCGCCGCAAGGAATGCGGTCAGCCCTGCCAGGTGTGCGCCAACGAGTGCGAGATCCAGGCCATCCATCCGGACGGGCGCATCAACGCCAACGAGTGCCACTACTGCCTCGATTGCCAGATGACCTACCACAACGAGAACAAGTGTCCGCCGCTGGTGCTGAAGAACAAGAAGCGCCGCAAGCGCGAGGCAGCCGCCCGTGACCCGCGCGTGATTCCTCTGATTCCGCAGCCCCCGCGCGCGGCGCCCACCGAACCCGTTTCGCAGTAACCCGGCCACACGCCGGACCCTTCAACCGCAAGGAGTGCATGAGATGAAAGACCAACAACACAAGCCGCCCGTCGCCGAGCTCGACGACAAGGGCCGCGCGCGCCGCGGCTTCCTCGGCAAGAGCGCCGTCACCGGCGCGACGCTGGCCGGCACCGCCGCCTTCGGTGGCGCGGCCGTGATGACGCGCGAGGCCTGGGCTGCCAAGGTCAAGGAATCGCAGGCCAAGGCCCACGTCGGGCCGGGCGAACTGGACGACTACTACGGCTTCTGGAGCGGTGGTCACCAGGGCGAGGTGCGCGTGATCGGCGTGCCGTCGATGCGCGAGCTGATGCGCATTCCGGTGTTCAACGTCGATTCCGCCACCGGCTGGGGCCTGACCGACGAGAGCCGCCGCATCATGGGCGACAGCGCCAAGTTCCTCAACGGCGACTGCCACCACCCGCACATCTCGATGACCGACGGCAAGTACGACGGCAAGTACCTGTTCATCAACGACAAGGCCAACACCCGCGTCGCGCGCATCCGTCTCGACATCATGAAGTGCGACAAGATGCTGACCGTGCCGAACGTGCAGGCCATCCACGGCCTGCGCCTGCAGAAGGTGCCGCACACCAAGTACGTGTTCGCCAACGCCGAGTTCATCATCCCGCACCCGAACGACGGCAAGATCACCGACATCACCGACAAGAACGCCTACACCATGTTCAACGTCATCGACGCCGAATCGATGACCATGGCCTTCCAGGTGATCGTCGACGGCAACCTCGACAACGTCGACGCCGACTACACCGGCCGCTTCGCCGCGGCGACCTGCTACAACTCCGAGCGCGCCGTCGATCTGGGCGGCATG
>JAJLLM010000041.1:0-7367 GCA_033837965.1 Pseudazoarcus pumilus | reverse complement strand
GATCGAGTTGAACTTCGGCATGTTGCGCGCGGTGTAGCCGATGATGTCGGCGATGATCTTCATCGACGGCGCGGGCGGGTAGATGTAGGTGTTGCGGACCATGAACTCCTTGAGGATGTCGTTCTGGATGGTCCCCGACAGCTGGTCCTGCGACACGCCCTGTTCCTCGGCCGCCACCACGTAGCCCGCCAGCACCGGCAGCACGCCGCCATTCATGGTCATCGACACCGACACCTTGTCGAGCGGAATGCCGTCGAACAGGATCTTCATGTCCTCGACCGAATCGATGGCCACGCCGGCCTTGCCCACATCCCCCACCACGCGCGGGTTGTCCGAGTCGTAGCCGCGGTGCGTGGCCAGATCGAAGGCCACGGAAACACCCTGCCCGCCGGCGGCCAGCGCCTTGCGGTAGAAGGCGTTCGAGGCTTCGGCGGTGGAGAAGCCGGCGTACTGGCGGATGGTCCACGGGCGCACCGCGTACATGGTGGGCTGGGGCCCGCGCACGAAGGGCTCAAAGCCCGGCAGCGTGTCGGCAAAGGGCAGGTCGGCCACATCAGCCGCGGTGTACAGCGGCTTGACGCGGATGCCTTCGGGCGTGACCCAGTCGAGACGGCTCACGTCGCCTTCGGGCGCGTGGCGGGAAGCGGCCTTGCGCCAGGCATCCAGGTCGGACGGCGGCACGGGCGGGAGTTCGGATTGCGACATCGTGAACCTCGTGTGGCGATTGCGGCAGTCGGCGCCGGCGGCGAGCGCACGCGGGCTTGACTTGCGGACTGGCGGCTAGAATACTGCATCCATAATTATGGATACAAGAGTGAGCGTACCGCACCGTACGCCGCCCGCCCCGACCGATGAACGCGCCGAACCCCATCGCCCCGCTCGCGCTGTACCAGGAAGTGGCCGAACGCCTGCGTCAGCGCATCTTCGCGCACGAGCTGACGCCCGGCACCTGGGTGGACGAGCAGTCGCTGGCCGAGGAATACGGCATCTCGCGCACGCCGCTGCGCGAGGCGCTGAAGGTGCTCGCCGCCGAGGGGCTGGTGACGCTCAAGCCGCGTCGCGGCTGCTATGTGAACGAGGTGTCGGAGCGCGATCTGGACGAGATCTTCGGCGTCATGTCGCTGCTCGAATCGGAGGCCGCCAGCCTCGCCGCACGCAAGGCCGACAAGACCGACCTGACCGAACTGCAGGCCATTCACGACCGTCTGGAAGCAGCTGCGCGCGAGCGCGACATCGACCGCTTCTTCGAGGCCAACCAGGCGTTCCACCGCAAGGTGCAGGACATCGCCGGCAACCACTGGCTGACCCACGTCATCGACGACCTGCGCAAGATGATCAAGCTCTCGCGCCACCATTCACTGTTCGGCGACGGGCGGCTGGAGCAGTCGCTGGAGGAGCACCGCGCGCTCATCGCGGCGCTGCTTGCGCGCGACGCCGAGGCCACGGCGCAACGCATGCGCGATCACATCCAGAGCGGCCGGGCCGCACTCAAGCGCATCGCACAGGTACGCTGAGCGAACCGTCGGCCGGGCGGCAGGGTCAGAGCTGATGTCCCCGCTCCCGGAGCACGACCATGAGCCACAAGCACCTCACCCTGCTGCGCAGCATCTTTCAGGAGCCCGCGCCGGCCAACGTGCATTGGCGCGAAGTGGAGTCCCTGCTGCGTCATCTCGGCGCTGAAATCGAACCCTCACACGGTGCGCGTTTCCGCATCGTGCTCAATGGCCGCGAAGGATTCATCCATCACCCACACCACGGCTCGACCTGCTCCAAGAGCGAGATCCGGCTGTTGCGCGAGTATCTGGCCGGCGCCGGAGCAACGCCTTCCGCGCTGGAAGGCTGAGCGCGCCGCAAGCCCCGGCGGGGCTCAGTCGTCGAGTTCGATCTCGGTCGCGATGTGACGCCCGTCGCGGTAGTCGAAATCGACCTCGACCCGCTGTCCGACGCGCAGATCCTCGAAGCGCCGCAGACCGTCGTCGTAGTCGGCACCCGGGGTGGTGAGGAAGGTGATGCCCTGCACCGTCAGGCTGCGGTTCGCCGCATCGACCGCCTCGATGCTCCCTTCGATGTCGTCGGCCCATGCCGTGGCCGCAGCACTCGCCAGCACACAGGCGGCGGCGGTCCGGATCAGCGTCGATTTCATGTATTTCTCCACGGTTCGTTGGATGTTCCCGAACGGGCTGCCATGTCAGACCCCCCATTCGTCTATGCTGGCATGGTGATATTCAAGGCACCCCGCCCCCGGCGAGGTGCAGCAGGGAGACAGCCAGATGAACGATGAAGTTCTGAACATGAGTATCCGGAAGTTTCTCAAGACCGTCGGCGTGAATTCCCAGCTCGCCATCGAGAAGGCGGTGCGGGATGCCGCGGCAGAAGGGCGCCTGCCCGCCGGCGCACTGCCCGCGTCGATGACCCTGCACATCGCGGGGCTCGCACTGGATGTGCGCTTCGACGGAGAACTGCGGCTGGAGTAGCGTTCCGCATCCGGACCCGCCATGGCCTCGTCACCTGTCTCCGGCCTTCGCTGGTGGCCCGCGCTGGTCGCATTCGCGGCAAGCGCGGCGGTCGCCGTGCTGTTTGCCGGAGCCTTCGAGCTGTGGCAACGCCAGTCGCTGGCACAGTGGGAATATCGCGTACAGCGCTCGCTCTCGGAGTTGCGCGCGCATGTCGAGGCGGAGCTGTACGGCAACCTGCATCTGGGCAACCGCGTCGCCGCGCTGGTGGAAGGTCAGCCTGAACTGAGCGAGGCGGAATTCACCGAGTTCGCGCAGGACCTGCTGGCTTCCGGCCAGCATGCGGTGCGCTACTTCGCCTACGCCCCGGAACACGTGGTGCGCTACATCCATCCCGGCGTGGGCAGTCGCATGAACATCGGGCGTGTGCTGTCGCGCGATTCACTCTTCGCCCGTGAGGTCGAAGCCCTGCGCCGCGACCGCGTCGCGCGCATTGCCGGCCCCTATGAACCGGTGGCCGGCACGCGCGAACTGATCGTGCAGATTCCACTGTTCGGGCCGAACGGCAACCGCGAGGTCAGCGGCCAGGTCGATGCCTCACTCGACCTGGAACAGCTCTACCGCCGCGCCGAGATCTACCGTTTTGCGGAGATCCTCGATCTGGCGGTGCGGATCGAAGGCGCAGGTGTGGTGTTCGGACAGGAAAGCGTGTTCACCCACGACCCCATCCGCACCGACATCGAACTGCCAGGCCTGAGACTGGAGCTCGCCGCGGTTCCGCACGAAGGCTGGAGGGCTGTCGCGCCGGTGCCGGCCTTTGTCGTGCCGCTATCGCTGCTGATGCTGCTCGGGGTGTTCGCCGTCACCTGGCGGGCGACCGCCCAGACCGGGCGGCTGCGCCAGTCCGAAGCGCGCATGCGCTCCACCGGCGAGCGCCTGACCACGCTGCTCGCCAGCATGCCCAGCCTGGTCTCCATCATCGAACGCGACGGACGTTGCTCAGGGCTGTACGGCGGGCGCGGCGGCCAGCACTTCGACGTCGATGAGCAACGCGTCATCGGGCGTCGCATCGACGAAATGCTGCCGCCCGCCAAGGCCCGCAAACTGCTCGCCGCGCGCGACCGGGCACTGCAGGACAACGCCCTGCAGACGCTGGAATTCGATGTTTCCAGCGAAGACGCCCGTGCCTTTGCCTCGGCCCGCTGGCCGGAGCAGACACAGTGGTTCCGCGCCACCATCGCGCCCCTCCCCGACGAACACGGGCAACCCGGCGCAACGCTGTGGATCTACGACAACATCACCGCCGCACGCACCGCCGAGCAGGCACTACGCCGCTCGCACGAACGCTATCGGCAACTGGGCGCAGCCGTGCAGCAGGTAGTCTTCGAAACCGATCTGGCCGGCCGCATCGGCTACATCAATCAGGCATGGGAAAAGCTCTCCGGCGGGCTCGCAAGCGACACCCTCGGCCAGCCCTGGATCAGCCTGATCCACCCGGAGGACCGCGACGCCCTGCACGCGGCCTTCATCGACCTGATGAGCGGGCGTATCCCCTGCGTCCAGCGCGACGCACGACTGGCCGGCGCCGGCAGCAACGCCCTGTGGGTGAGCGTGTATCTGATGACGCTGTCGGACGATCAGAGCGGCCAGCCGCGCGGCGCCATCGGCACCCTCTTCGACATCAACGAACGCAAGATCAGCGAGAGCGCCATCCGCCATCAGGCGCTGCATGACGCCCTCACCGGCATCCCCAACCGGCTGTTGCTGATCGAGCGCCTGGAGCAGGCGCTAGCCCGCCTGCGCCGTCAGGGCTCACAGCTGGCGGTGCTGTATGTCGACCTGGACGACTTCAAGCTGATCAACGACCACCACGGCCACCTCGCCGGCGACCAGGTGCTGCACCTCACCGCCCAGCGCCTGCGCGAGCAGGTGCGTGACACCGATACCGTCGCGCGCATCGGCGGGGACGAATTCGTGGTGCTGCTCGACGGCATCACCACGCCGGCGGACGTCGAGCACATCGCCCAGAAACTGGTCAGTGCCATCAGCCAGCCCTTCGAGTTGAACCTGCCCGGCGGCAAGATCCGCTGCCAGATCGGCGCGAGCATCGGCATCGCCCTCGCACCACGCGACGGCAGCACCGTGGACGCGCTGCTGCACCATTCCGACAACCGTCTGTATCACGCCAAATCCATCCGCAAAGGCAAGGCTGCTTCTGCCTCGGGCTAGAACGCTGCACTGCACAAAATTAACACCATCTTGATTCCGCTCTTCCTAGCATTCGTCCATCCCATACGGATTCAACAGGACGCCTGCAGTGAAGATCATCATTCTCGGCGCCGGACAGGTCGGCACCTCTGTCGCCGAAAATCTCGTCTCCGAAGCCAACGACATCACCCTTGTCGACCTCAGCGCCGAGTTGCTCGACACCCTGCGTGACCGATTCGAGGTACGCACCATCTGCGGTAATGGCGCTTCGCCATCCGTACTGCGCGAAGCCGGCGCCGAGGACGCCGACCTGCTCATCGCCGTCACCCAATCGGACCAGATCAACCTGTGCGCCTGTCGTGTGGCCAAGACCGTGTTCAACGTCCCTACACGCATCGCGCGCTTGCGCTCGGGTGAGTTCGTAGACCATCCCGAACTACTGGCGGCAGACAACTTTGCAGTCGATTTCTCGATCTGCCCGGAGCAGATCGTCACCGACTACATCCGGCACCTGATCTCGTTTCCGGAAGCCCTGCAGGTGCTGGAATTTGCCGAAGGCGCCGTCAGCCTGATCGGCGTACAGGCTTTCGAGGGCGGTCCGCTGGTCGGTCATCCGCTCAAGGCCTTGCGTTACCACCTGCCCAACATCGATGCGCGCATCGCTGCGATCTACCGCAACGGCGAAGCACTGATTCCCGAGGGCGACACCCTCATCGTGCCGGGTGACGAGGTGTTCTGCCTCGCGGCCACCGTACACATCCGTCAGGTCATGCGCGAACTGCGCCGCAGTGACCATCCCATGCGACGCATCATGATCGCGGGCGGCGGCAACATCGGCTTCCGCCTGGCGCGCTCGATCGAGCGCGACTGCAACGTCAAGCTGCTCGAACTGGACAAGCGGCGGGCACAGTTCCTCGCCGGCAGTCTGGACCACACCCTGGTGCTGCGCAGCGACGCCACCGACGAGGGCCTGCTGGAGAACGAGAACATCGACGGCATGGACCTCTTCGCGGCACTGACCAACGACGACGAAGACAACATCATGTCGGCCTCGCTCGCCAAACGCATGGGCGCGCGCCGCACGCTGGCGCTGATCAACCGCAAGAGCTACGTCGATCTGGTGCAGGGCGGTCCCATCGACATCGCCATTTCGCCCGCACAGATATCCATCGGTACGCTGCTCGCGCACGTGCGGCGCGGCGACGTGGTGGCGGTGCACAGCCTGCGCCGCGGCGCGGCCGAGGCACTGGAGATCGTTGCGCGCGGCGACCGGAAGCACTCGCGTGTCGTCGACCGCCCCATCGAGGACATCCCGTTGCCGCGCGGCGTCACCATCGGCGCCATCGTGCGCAACGAGACGCGCGATGAACGTGTGATCCGGCGCGAGGTGATCATGCCGCACCACGACACCGTGATCGAACAGGACGACCACGTCATCGTCTTCTGCACCCACAAGAAGCTCGTAAGGCAGGTCGAGAAGCTGTTTCAGGTCACGCCGGGGTTCCTCGCATGAACGGCCTGCTGCCCGTCCTCAACGTACTCGGCCGGCTGATGGCCTTCTTCGGTGTGGTGTATGTCATTCCCATCGCCGGCTCGCTCGTCTTTGCCGACGATCTGGTCATCGACTACGTCTATGCCATGGCGCTGACGGTCGGTGTCGGTCTGGCGATGTTCCTCGCCACACGTCGCCACTACCGCGAACTGCGCGCCCGCGACGGCTTCGTGCTGGTGGTTGCGGCCTGGGTACAGATGGCCGCGATCGCCACCATCCCGCTGCTCATCGTGTACCAGGACATGAGCTTCACCGACGCCTTCTTCGAGACCATGTCGGCGCTCACCACCACCGGCGCGACGGTGATGACCGGCCTCGACGACGCCCCGCCGTCGATCAACCTGTGGCGCCATGCGCTGCAGTGGCTGGGCGGCATGGGCATCATCGTGCTGGCGGTGGCGGTGCTGCCGCTGCTCGGCGTGGGCGGACGCGAGCTGTACAAGGCCGAGGTGCCCGGCCCGATGAAGGACGCGCGCCTGACCGCGCGCATCGCCGACACCGCCAAGGCGCTGTGGCTGATCTATTGCGCCTTCACCGTCGCCTGCACGCTGGCGCTGCGGCTGGCCGGCATGGACTGGCTCGATGCCATCTGCCATGCCTTCTCGGCCTTGAGCCTCGGCGGCTTCTCGACACGCGATGCCAGCGTCGGCGCCTGGAACGACCCGCTCATCGAGGCCATCCTGATCGCCTTCATGGTCGCCGCCGCGCTGAACTTCGCGTCGCACTTCGCCGCCATTCACGGGCGCAGCCTGCGTCCGCTGTGGCGTGACATGGAGGCACGCAGCGTCATCGCGGTACTCGCGCTGTCCTCGCTCGGCGTGGCCTGGCATTTGCTCGCCACCGGCGTCTACCCCGACTACCTGACCGCCCTGCGCCACGCCAGCTTCAACCTCGTTTCGCTTGCCACCGATTCGGGCTACGCCAGCCAGGACTTCAGCGCCTGGCCGCCGTTCGCGACCTTCTGGATGTTCTACCTGTCGTGCGTGACCGCCAGCTCCGGCTCGACCGGCGGGGGCATCAAGATGATCCGCACGCTGACGCTGGCCAAGCAGGGCCACCGCGAACTGATGCGCATGATCCACCCCGCCATCGTCAACCCGATGCGCATCGGCGAGCTGCAGCTTCCGGTCAGCGTCATCCAGGCCATGCTCGGC